>NZ_JBEZGJ010000018.1:0-65508 GCF_040649965.1 Micromonospora sp. NPDC048843 | reverse complement strand
GGGCGTCTTAGAGTGACCACCCTCTATACCGGAGCTCCGCTGCTTTACGCCTCAGACACGCCTTGACGATCCGCCCAACCGCTTAACTGAACGGCGTTGGATCTAACCCACCCCACCCAACCCCACCCCGCACTAGGCCCACCCGGGTCGATCATGGACTTGTGGTGGCCGTTTGGACCCCCGGTGACTGCTTTGTGAGGCACCACAACTCCATGATCGACCGGTGGGCCGGGGGCGGCGGGCGGGGCGGGGGCGGCGGGCGGCGGGGCGGCGGGTGGGTGGGGGTTGGGTTTACCGGGGTCGGCCGTTGGCAGCGGCACCTCGACCGTTGGAGGCGAAGCCGACGGTGAGCACCAGGTCGGCCAGCCAGAGGGTCCGCCAGACCGCCGAGCCGTCGGCCGGCGTACCCAGGCCGTGACGCCGCCACCAGGCCGCCACCGGCACGTCGGCCAGCTTGCAGCAGCACTCGGCTTGGGTCCACCGGGCCCAGAAGTCACCCGCGCCAAACCGGCGGGCCAGCGCCGGCGGCACCGGGGCGTCGGCGCGCTCCGCGTCGATGGCCACCCGCCAACCGGGCGTCGATGGGCCGTACCAGCCGACGCAGCGGCCGTCGTCGAGGTGGCTACGGGTCACCGCGTCGGCCAGGTCGGCGGGGGCGCCGATACGCAGGTGCCGCTCGGCAGCGACGAGCAGCCCCGGCACCGGACGCGGCGCAGCCCCGCCGCCCGCCCCCGACGACAGGGCCGGCCCGGTGCGGCCGATCCGCCCCGGGATCGGAACCGGCCGCAGGTCAGATGGCGGCGGCACCGTCCACCACGATGACCTGGCCGTTGATGTTGGTGTGCTCCCGCAGCAGCATCCGCACGACCGGCGTGACCTCCACCGGCTCGGTCAGGTGACCGGTCGGGGTGCGGCGCACGATCTGGTCGAGCTGGGTCGGACCGAGCACGGCGGACATCTCCGAGGCGAAGAACCCGGGCGCCACCGAGTTGACAAGCATCCGGCCGCCCAGTTCGCGGGCGAGCGAGCGGGTGGCGGCGTCCATGCCGCCCTTGGTGGCCGAGTACGCGACGAGGCCGGGGAAACCGCGCTGCCCGCAGATCGAGGTGATGTTGACGATCCGCCCGCGCAGCCCCTTGGCGAGCATCCGGCGGATCACCAGTCGGGTCAGCTGTAGCGGGGCCGTCAGGTTGGTCTCGATGATCCGGGCGATGTCGTCGGTGGCGGTGTGCGCGTGCAGGGAGTCCTGCCCCATTGCGGCGTTGTTGACGATGCCGTCGATCGGGCCGAGGCGCTGCTCCACCTCGCGGACGAAGCTCTGCGCGGCACGCAGGTCGGTGACGTCCACCGAGCCGACATGCACCCGGTCGGGGTGTTCGGCGGCGAGCTTCTCCAACTCCGGGGTGATGGTGCGGGCGAACGCGGCCACGCGTACGCCCGCGTCGAGCAGGTCGGTGACGATGGCCAGGCCCAGGCCACGGGAACCGCCGGAGACGAGGACCACGGAGCTGGGCGGGACGAGTGGGGTGTCAGCGGGCTCAGACATCGCTCTTCAGGGTCTCCTTGACGGGAATGTCGGTCAGGACGCGAATGCGGCGCGGCACCGCGTGCTCGGGGAGCCGGTCGGCGCACCAGCGGACCAGCGCGGCCTCGTCGGGCACACCGGTGTCAGCGGAGGACGGGTCGGCAGCGGCGAGGACCACCTCGGCGACCACCATCCGCCCGAGTACCGGGGCGCGGCGGCCGGTCACCCGGGCCCAGGCCACCGCCGGATGACCGGCGAGCACGCCGCGGACCACACCGGCGGAGACCTTGCTTCCACCGACGTTGATCTCGTCGGAGTCCATTCGGCCGGTGATCAGCACCCGGCCGTCGAGCACCTGCACCCGGTCCCCGGTGCGGACCGGGCCGGCGAGACCGGCCCCGTGGTACGGGGAGGTGACTACCAGTTCGTCGTCGCGGACGGAGAGCGTCGGCCGGCCCGGGGTTTCCCGGTCCAGCCAGTCGACCGGGAACCCGGCCCGCCCGTCGTGCACCACAATGGACGCCCCCACCTCGGAGGACGCGTAGATCCAGGAGATCCGGGCCGTCGGGAACACCTCCCGGAGCTGGTCCAGGATCGCCTGGTCCACCGGTTCCCCGCCGAGGGTGATCTGGCGCAGCGGCACCCGAGCGAGGGCCTCAGCGTCGCGGTAGAGGGTGCGCCGCCAGAAGGTAGGGGTGCCGGAGGCCGCATCCACCCCGTGGGTGGCCGCGACAGTGGGCCAGTCGTCCAACTCGTCGGGCTCGACCACCACCAGGTGCTGGCCGGGCTGGGTCAGCGACAGGGTGACGACCTGCCACCAGGCGTACGTGCCCGGGGCGTACGGGCAGAGCCAGGTCCGGTCGGGCTGGTCGGCCCGCACTGTGGTCAGCGTGTCGAGGGTGTGCCCGACCCGCTTCGGACGCCCGGTGGAGCCCGAGGTCAGCAGCCAGAGCCGGCCCGGCTCGGCGGCTCGCGGCCGGGCCGGTGCGCTCGGGTGCACGCCGTCGTCGTCGAGGACGCCGACGGTGAACCCGGCCTCGAGCAGTTCGGTGCGCAGCGCCGCGTCGACCCGACTGGCGGTGCTGAGCAGCAGCTCGGTGCGGTGCACGGCGTGCTGTCGCGCGGCGGTGAGCGCGTGCACTGCCGAGCGGGCGAGCACCGCCGCCGGGTCGGGCAGGATGGGCGTCGGCAGCGAACGCCAGGTCAGCGCGGCGCCACCGACGACGAGCCGGTTGTCGACACCGGCTGGCTCCGGGCCGGCGGGGGTCAGGGGGCGCGACGTCGCGACGGTCACTGGTGCTGAAGCTCGACGAGGAAGTCGAGGACGTCCCCGACCGTGGCGATGCGACGCAGCCCGGGGGCGTCGAAGTTGAGCTCCTCCCCCGTCTCGTCCTCCACCCGCAGGGCCAGCTCGGAGAAGTCGAGCGATCGGAAGCCGATCTCCCGCAACTGCGCCGCGTCGTCCGCGGGCAGCTCCTTGTCCTGATTCTTCAGCACCTGAGCCATGAGGTCGCGGATCTGCGCGCGACTCAATTCGTTCATGCGCCGCAGTCTACAACCCAACGAATGCATATCTGATTTCCCGGTAGGCCCGGGTAAGGTGCCGGAACCCGACGTGAACGGCTAGGAAAGCGAGACGCACGTGCTGCGCGAAGCGACGACGGACGACGTTCATCTGATGTTGTCCTGGCGTAATCAGGAAACCAATCGACAGGTCAGCAAGACCAGCCACGAGATCACCGCCGAGGAGCACGCCCGGTGGTGGTCGGCGGTCCGCGACGACAGGTCCCGGCGGGTGCTGGTGTACGTCCGCGACGACAGGCCCTGCGGTGTGGTCACCTTCTTCGACCTGCGGTTGGAAGGCCCCCGCACCGGCGCGTGGGGTTTCTATCTCGACGCCGAGGGGCTGGACGGGCGGGGCGAGACACTGCCGGCCTGGCTGGGGGTCATGCGGGAGGCCGTCGAGTACGCCTTCGACGGGCTGCACCTGGACCGACTCGACGGCGAGGTGCTCGGCCACAATACCGTCGTACGACAGATGAACCGACGTTTCCGATTCGTCGAGGGCACCCCGCGACAGGAGCTGTCCGACGGTCGGGAAATCACCGTCGTCCCGATTTCCCTGGCTCGGGCGGACCGCCGCCAACGCTGATTGTCGGACCCTTTCCCGCAATGGACGGGAACCATTAACCGACAGTGCTCCCGGTGGACATCCGCCGTTAACGAATAGCGGTGTCCACCGGGGTGCGGTGGATCAGGCCCGTCGCCAGGCTGCCCAGTGCTGCTCGGGGTTGCCGCCGAGTCGGACGAAGCCGTACGCAGTGCCGTCCCAGTCGTCGGCCTGCCCGGGTGCCCAGCGGGCGAACACCACCTGCGCCGCGGCCGGCGGCTGCTTGTCGCCGAACCACCGGACGTCGGTCCAGGTCACCTGGTGGCTGAGGTTGAACCGGAGGACGTAGTGCACACCGGTCGAGGCCCACACCCGCTCGCCGGGGCGTACGCCGACGTCGGCCACCCGGGGCGTCGGGGCGGTGCTCTCGGCGGTCGGTCGCACGATCCGTTGGTCGATCACCTGCATCGTGACGAGGTTGACCACCACGAGGGCGCCGAGGATCGGCAGCCGCAGGCGGGGCACCCGGGCCGCGGCGACGAGCAGCACACAGCCGGCGATGCCGACCAGCGACCCGACCACCGGTCGCAGCTCACGCCAGCCCCCGGTCAACGCCACCAGGTCCGGCGCGCTGAAACCGCCGTAGCGCAGCTGGTGGCCCTGGCTGGCCACGTACGCGAGTCGGGCGGCGATCAGCGCACCGCCACCGACCAGCAACGCCACAGCGACCGCCGCCCGGCGCAGCACCACCCGCCACCCGGCGGTGAACAGCACCCCCAGCCCGACCAGCAGCCAGAACGGCGCGAGCATCTGCACGTACCGCCCGTAGATGGCGTCCAGCGGCTTGCCGGTGATGCCGGACAGGATCACCGACGCGCCGCCGGCCACCCCGACGGTCACCACCAGCGCCACGCCCATCGTCCAGCGGGCCGCGTCGCCGTGCCGTGGGCGCCACAGCTCGCGGACGGCGCCGGCCCAGGCCACCCCGGCCAGTCCGAACGTGATCACCACGAGGTACCAGAGCTGGGTGGTGACCGCGGCGCTCACCCGGACCACACCCTGCGCGGAGGCGATCGCGTCGAGCGTGCCGCCGCCGGGAGTGCTGCCGAGCAGGTAGACCTTGCCGCCGAGGTAGCGGATGGCTGCCTCGTTGACCAGCGCCATGGCGAGCACCGGCAGCAGCGCCGCGAGCACCACGGGCGGGCTGATCCGGCGGCGGACGAACAGCAGCAGGACCAGCCCGGCGTGCACGGCCACGATCACCAGGCCGCGGGAGTGCAGCAGATGGAAACCGCCGACGAGCAGGCCCACCGTGGCGGCGGCGAGCGGGCCGGGCCGGGTGATCCAGCGGTGCACGGCGAGCAGCCAGGCGACCACGAGCGGCGCCATCACCGCGTCGATCATGGCGACGCCCGCGTAGAAGGCGGTGGCCGGCAGGGTCGCCGCCGCGACCGCGCCGAGCAGCGCGTACGAGCGGCGCAGTTGGAACAGACGACGACCGAACAGGTACGCCAGCGGCAGCAGCGTCGAGTTCACCATCGCGTTGATGAGCTGGACGATCCGGTAGCTGTCGGTGAAGTCCCGGTCCCCGAGGAACGCCGGCGAGATCAGCATCGGGTAGCCGACCCGGCGCAGCAGGTCGTTCTCGCTGCTGAAGCCCCCCGGGCCGCCGGCCAACGCACGGGCGGTGTTCAGGTAGCTGTCCTCGTCGGTGTGGGCGATCGGCAGCACGATGTGCCGGGACCACCACATCCGCCAGGCCACGCTGAGCACCCAACCGACGACCAGCAGCAGCGGCACCAGCCAACGTCGGGCGGGTGGGCCGCTCGGCGTCTCGGCCGCCACCACCGGCCGTTCGATCACGTCACTACCGGGTGCCATGAACGCCTCCAGAATTGCCGGCCGGACCGGGCCCGCGCTGATCCGACGGGCCCACCGGCCGGTGTCGGTGACGCCCGGGGTGGCCCGCTCGCACCGAGCCGGTGTGGATGTCAGGTGAACGTGGGACCCGGCTGCGCGCCGCGTCGCCGGGTCGTTCGCGCGGTCACTGTAGCGGCCCGATCAGACCAGGTCAGCCCACATCCGGGGTGGTCGGAAGTGTTCGCCTGCGCGGTGTTCGGCATTCACGGAGGCACAGGTTGTGGTTCACCCGCGAGCGCCGAGGAGTTAACCCGCCATGGCTAGCGTGTCACCCCGGTCGGCCGGCCCACTGCCGCTCGTTCATCCACTGACACGGGAGCACCACATTGAGTGAGTTGAATGGATCGTCCATTCTGATCACCGGGGGAACTGGTTCCTTCGGCAGGACGTTCCTCCGGCACATCCTCAACGAGGCCGACCCCGCCCGCGTGGTGGTGTTCTCCCGCGACGAGCTCAAGCAGTACGAGCTGCGCCAGCAACTCGGCGACGACCCGCGGCTGCGCTGGTTCATCGGCGACATCCGGGACCGGCACCGCCTCACCCGGGCCATGCACGGCGTCGACCACGTGGTGCACGCCGCCGCGCTGAAGCAGGTGGACACCGCGGAGTACAACCCCTCGGAGTACATCGCCACGAACATCACCGGCTCGCAGCACGTCGTCGACGCGGCGATCGAGGCCGGCGTCAAGAAGGTCATCGCGCTCTCCACCGACAAGGCGTCCAGCCCGATCAACCTGTACGGCGCCACGAAGTTGGTCGGCGACAAGCTGTTCGTCTCGGCCAACCACTACGCCGCCCAGCACCCCACCCGCTTCTCCGTGGTGCGCTACGGCAACGTGGTGGGCAGCCGCGGCTCGGTTGTCCCGCTGTTCCGCCGGCTGGCCGCCGAGGGCAAGAGCCTGCCGATCACCGACAAGCGGATGACCCGCTTCTGGATCACCCTGGACCAGGCCGTGCAGTTCGTCATGGACTCGTTCGACCAGATGCAGGGCGGCGAGCTGTTCGTGCCGCGTATCCCGAGCATGCGCATCCTCGACCTGGTCGAGGCCGTGGCCCCGGACGCCACCACCCACGAGATCGGGATCCGGCCGGGCGAGAAGCTGCACGAGGAGATGATCGCGCCCGACGACAGCCGGCGGACGCTGCGCGCCGACGGCCGGTTCATCGTCCAGCCGACCATCGCCACCTGGGGCTACCAGGCGCCGGTCGACTGCGACCCGGTGCCGGACGGCTTCGCCTACCAGTCGGACACCAACGACGAGTGGCTCACCGTCGAGCAGTTGCGCGACATGCTCGGCATCAACGGATGACGGGGATGCTCCCGTACGGCCGGCAGTCGATCAGCGAGGACGACGTCGCGGCCGTCGCCGACGTGCTGCGCGGCGACTGGCTCACCACCGGTCCGCAGGTCGACGCGTTCGAGGCCGACCTCGCCCAGTGGACCGGCGGGGTCGGTGTCGCCGCCGTCTCCAACGGCACCGCGGCGCTGCACGTGGCGTACGCGGCCGCCGGGGTGGGGCCGGGCGACGAGGTGGTCGTCCCGCCGATGACGTTCGTGGCGACCGCCAGCAGCGCTGTCGCCCTCGGCGCGACGATCGTGTTCGCGGACGTCGACGACGAGACGTTCTGCCTCGACCCGGCGGCGGCCGCCGCCGCTGTCACCTCGCGGACGAAGGTCGTCGCCGCTGTCGACTACGCAGGCCACCCCGCCGACTACGACGCGCTGCGCACGTCGGTCGAGGGCAGCGACGCGCTGCTGCTCGCCGACGCGGCGCACTCGATCGGCGGGACGTACCACGGCCGGCCGGTGGGTTCGCTCGCCGATCTGACCACGTTCTCGTTCTTCCCCACGAAGAACCTGACCACCGCCGAGGGCGGCGCGGTCGCGGCGCTGGACCCGGAGATCCTGAAGCGGGCCCGCCGGTTCCGTGGCGTCGGCGTGGTCCGCGAACGCGACGACCTACGTTTCCCGGACGAGGGTGGCTGGCACCAGGAGGTGCACGAATTCGGGCTGAACTACCGGCTGCCGGACGTGCTCTGCGCCCTGGGCCGCAGCCAACTACGTCGGCTCGGCGAGTTCACGGCCCGCCGCAGCGCCCTGGTCGCCCGCTACGACGAGGCGCTGGCCGACCTGGACGGCGTACTGCTGCCGAACCGCAGGTCGTGGGCCGACCCGGCGTGGCACCTCTACCCGATCCGGGTGCTCGACGGACGTCGCCGCGAGGTGTACGACAGGATGCGGGCCGCCGGCATCGGCGTCCAGGTCAACTACATCCCGGTGCACTGGCACCCAGCCTTCGCCGACCTGGGTTACCGGCGCGGGTCCTGCCCGGTGGCCGAGTCGTTCTACGCCCAGCAGCTGTCGCTGCCGCTGTACCCGGGGCTCAGCGACACCGACCAGGACCGCGTCATCGACGCGCTGACCGCCGCGGTGCGGCGCGGCCCGGTGCGTTCCGCCGCGTGATGGGAACCTGATGCACCACGCCAACCACTTCTACGGCCACGCGCACGTGCTGGCCCGGTACGCCGGCCTCGGCGACCGGCACCCACCCCGGATCAACGGGTACGTGCAGCACGGCTGGAACATCGGCGACGGCCTGGCCCCCGGCCACCCGTACGCCGACCGCACCCCCAGCCTGCTCTGGTCGGAGCAGACCCGCCGCCGGGCCTGGTCGGTGGGGCGACGCAACGTTGTCGTCATCGGCGCGCCGTTCAGCTACCTGTTGGCCATGCGCCCCGAGGAACCACCGGCCGAGGAGCGCGACGGCACCATCTGGTACCCGTTCCACGGCTGGGAGGGTCAACACGTCAAGGGCGACCACCGCAAACTGATCGCCCTCATCAAGGACACCGAGCCCGGCCCGGTCACCGTCTGCCTCTACTGGCACGAGTACCGGATGCGCAACGTGCGCCGGCTCTACGAGCGCGCCGGGTTCCGGGTGATCTGCCACGGCTACCGGGGACACTGGTGGAAGGACACCGATCCGGAGTTCCTCGACCGGCAGCTCACCGAGCTGCGGCGTCACCGCCGGGTAGCATCCAACCGGCTGACCAGCGCGATCTTCTACGGCATCGCGGCCGGGTGCGAGCCTGCGGTCTACGGCGACCCGATGATCCTGTCCAACGAGGACCCCACCTTCGGCGGCACCGCTCGGATCCGACGGCAGTGGCCAGAGCTGCACGGCAGCACTGTCGACCTGCCCACGGCTGTCGAGATCGCCCGCGCCGAGCTGGGCACCGACCACCGCTGCACGCCGGCCGAGCTCCGCGAGCTGCTCGGTTGGGCGAACCTCCAGGAGGAAGAGGAAGACCGTGACGACTGAGACGGCACCCGCCGACCGGATCACCCTGCCGGGCGGCGAGATGCTGGCCTGGTCGGACCTGCCGCAGGAACGGCTGGCCAACGGTGGACCGCTCGCCGCACTGGCCGCACGGTTGGTGCCGCCCGGCGCCCGGGTCCTGGTGGCCGGTCCACACGACCCGGCACTGCTCGACCAGCTCACCCACGCCGAGGTCACCTGTCTGCTGCGCAGCCACCCGGACGCGGTGGCGCTGGCGCACCGAGCCGCCCGCGTGGTGGTGGGTGGTCCGGCCGGGCTGCCCGACGACGAAACGTACGACGTGGTGATAGCGGCTGCCGGGCTGGACCCGGTGGAGTCGGTGGAGGGCGCCCGGCTCGGGTGGGACGGTGTGCTGGCGCGACTCGTCGCCGCGGTGCGACCGGGTGGCGCGTTGCTGCTGCGCCTGGACAACCCGCTGGGCCTGCACCGGCTGGTCGACACCACCCCCTGGTACGCCCGCCGGGACGACTCCGCCTGGGTGATCGGCGGCGTGCTGGACCGGGCCCACCCGGCCAACCGGGACCAACTGCGCGAGCGGCTCGGCGCGGCGGGGCTGCGGACGGCCGCGTGCTGGGCCGCGTACCCCGGTGTCAACACCCCGACGGCGCTGCTGGACGCCGACCACCTCGACCGGGACGCCGGCTCCGGTCTGTTCGACGCGGTGCTGCACGGCGCCTGCGCCGGGGGTTTCACCGGCGCCACGGTGCTCCAGGACCCGGCCCGGCTCGCGGTGGACGCGCTGCACGCCGGGCGCGCCGCCGACCTCGCACCGGGCTGGCTGACCCTCGCCCACCGGCCCGCCGACCCCACGGACCCGACCACGCCGACCATCGAGGCGGACCTGCCGGTGGCCCTCGTGCAGACCGGTCGACCCGGGATCGGCGTGCTGGAGGTGCTGCACGGCCCCTCCGGTTGGCGCTGGGGGCTCATCCCGGCCACCGACGCGACGACGCCGGCCGTCGCGCCGTTCGCCAGCCGCGAGGCCGCGTACCGGGACGCGGAGGCGCTGTCCGGACCGGTGCCGTCCGGCCGGCTGCTGCGTACCCTGCTGCTCGACGCGGCAGTGCGCCGCGACCTGGCCACCCTGCGCGCGCTGCTGCGCGGGTACGCGGGCTGGCTCACCGACCAGGCCGACACCGACGGCCGGATCGCCGGTGCGGCGGCGCTGGCCGGCACCGACAACGTGGTGGTCGACGGCGAGCGGTACGCCGTGCTCGACCCCAGCTGGCGGGCCACCGCCGCGCTGCCCGGCGACGTGGTGCTCGCCCGCGGGCTGTGGCGCTTCGCCACGGGCCTGCTCACCGGCGGGTACGCCCACCCGTGGTCGTCCACTCTCGACGTCGCGGGCCTGACAGTGGTGCTCGGCGGAATCGCCGGCCACGACCTCGACCGCGCGACAGTCAGCGAGGCCGTCGAGGCCGAGGCAGCCATTGCCGCCGCGCTGCACGGGCTGGACGCCGGCGCCACTGTCGGCCTCGCCACCGAACTGCACGCCGTCGCGCCGACCGACCCGCCGGTCGGCGGGCACAGCTACCAGCAGCTACGCGAGGCGTGGCTGCGCCAGCGCGAGGAACTCACACGGTTGGCAGCGCTGACCGCGTGGACCGAGGAGTTGCTCACCTCGCGGGAACGGGCGCTACGCCGGGCCGAGACGACGATCGGCCTGCTCAGCGGGTCGCTCAGCTACCGGGTGGGCCGGCTCGCCATCACCCCGGCCCGGCTGGCCAAGCGGGGTGC
Source organism: Micromonospora sp. NPDC048843 (assembly GCF_040649965.1). NCBI lineage: Bacteria > Bacillati > Actinomycetota > Actinomycetes > Micromonosporales > Micromonosporaceae > Micromonospora > Micromonospora sp. NPDC048843. The sequence continues at coordinate 54,875 of NZ_JBEZGJ010000018.1, read as the reverse complement.
CCGCGCCGCCAAACGCCGGGCCACAGCGGTGCTGGCCCCCAAGCAGGAGGAGCAGCAGTGACCGCCGTACCGGTGCCCGTGGTCGCCGCGGACGACGCGGGGCCACGGATCGTCGGCATCGTGCAGGCACGCATGGGTTCGTCCCGGCTGCCCGGCAAGGTGCTCCGCCCGCTCGCCGGACGCTCCGTGCTGGGCCGGGTCGTACGCGCCGCCCGGGACAGCGGCGTCCTGGCCGACCTGGTCGTCGCCACCAGCACCGACGCGGTCGACGACGCGGTGGCCGCCGAGTGCGCGCGGCTCGACGTGCCGTGCCACCGCGGGCCGGTCGACGACGTGCTGGACCGGTTCGTGGGCGCCCTCGCGGCGCACCCGGGAGACGCCGTCATGCGCTTCACGGCCGACTGCCCCCTGCTCGACCCGGAGATCATCACAGTGGTCGCGTCGGTGTACCGGGCGGTCCCCGGGCTGGACTACGCCAGCACGTCGATCGCCCGGACCCTGCCCCGAGGGCTGGACGTCGAGATCATCCGAGCGGAGACGCTGCGCACCCTCGGCCGGCTCGCCACCGACCACCACCGGGTACACGTCACCTCGTACGCGTACACCCATCCGGAGCTGTTCCGGGTGCTCGGGGTGACGCTCACCCCGGATCGCTCCGCGCTGCGGCTCACCCTCGACACCGAACAGGACTGGGCGCTGGTCAGCGCGATCATCGACCACTTCGGTGACGTCAGCGTGCCGCTGGCCAAGCTCGCCGACTGGCTCGACGGTCAGCCCCGGCTGCGCGCGCTCAACGCCGACGTACGACAGAAGCACCTGGAGGAGTCCTGAGCACCCTGAGGGTCGGGTTGCGCTGCGACGCCGGGCCACGGCGCGGCGTCGGCCACCTCGTCCGCTGCCTGGCGCTCGCCGAGGAGTTCCTCGCCCGGGGCGCCGACGTCACGGTGTTCGGCACCGTCGAACGGCTCGACTGGGCAACCGCGGAGCTGGCCGCGCGAGGCATCCCGCTGCTCCCCGGCCCGGACTCGGCGGCCGAGCTGGTCGAGGCGGCCCGCCGACACCACCTGGACGTGCTGGTCCTCGACTCCTACGAACTGGACCCGGCCGGGGCCGGCGCCCTGCGCGCCGCCGGCGTCTACACCCTCGCCATCATCGACGGCGACAGCCGAGGCCAGGTCGCGGACCTCTACCTCGACCAGAACTTCGGAGCGGAGCTGTCGGGGTTGGGTTCCGGGGCGGCACTGCCGGGGCCGGGGTTCGCAGCGGAACTGCCCGGTCGGCTGCTCGCCGGGAGCGCGTACGCCCTGCTGCGCGACAGCGTGGTCAGCGCCCGGCCGCCGGTCGTCCCGCCCGCCACTGCGGTCAGCCGCCCCCGGGTGCTGGCCTTCTTCGGCGGCACCGACGCGGTCGGCGCGGCCCCGGTCCTGACCCGGGTGCTGATGGCCACCGGTCACCCGATGGACCTCACTGTCATCGTCGGACGACCCGAGATCGAGGCGGAGGTCGACGATGTCGCGCCCGGTCGGGGGCAGACCATCCGACCGGTCCCGCCCACCACCTCGCTGCCGGCGCTGATAACCGAAGCCGACCTCGTGGTCAGCGCCGCCGGCACGTCCACCTGGGAACTCTGCTGCCTCGGCGCGCCCAGCGCACTGGTCTGCGTGGTCGACAACCAACATGAGTCGTACACCCGGGTGGTGCGGCACGGCCTGGCCGCCGGCCTCGGCGAGCTGCCGGAGCTGACCGCCGGCGGCGTCGCCGGACGAGCCGCCCGCGCGACGGCGGCGCGGACCCTGCACGGGCTGCTCAGCTCACCGCAGCGGCGCGCGACGCTCGCCGCGCGCGCCTGGGCCACCGTCGACGGGCAGGGCCGGGCGCGGGTGGTGGACGCGGTGTTCGACGCCGTACGCGCCGCCGCCGTCCCCGGCTGACCGCAAGGCCAAGGTCGGAGCGGGCCGACACGGCTCACCGCTAGTACGGGTGTACGAAAGTGCTGCTAGGGTGGTCGCATGACGCAGGCCGCCTACCAGCCGTCGATGCTCGACCTGGCCGACGCCGGGCCGGCCCTGGGGCCACTTCCCGGCCAGATCCGCCGGCACCAGCTCAGCCGGGGCGCCTGGGTCGACCACCTCCCCGGCTGGGTGCAAGGCTCCGACACGGTCCTCGACACCCTGCTCACCGAGGTGCCCTGGCGTGCCGAACGGCGCACCATGTATGACGCCGAGGTCGACGTCCCCCGCCTGCTCTGCTGGTACGACGCCGCGAGGCCACTCCCCCACCCCGTGCTCACCGCCGCGCGGGCCGCGCTCACCGGGCACTACGCGCCCGAGCTGGGAGAGCCCTTCGTCACCGCCGGCATGTGCCTCTACCGCTCCGGTCGCGACAGCGTGGCCTGGCACGGCGACACCATCGGCCGCTCGGCGCACACCGACACGATCGTCGCGATCGTCTCCTTCGGAGCACCCCGACCCCTGCTGTTGCGCCCACGCGGCGGCGGCGAGAGCCTGCGCTTTCCGGTGGGCCACGGCGACCTGATCGTCATGGGCGGCTCCTGCCAACGCACCTGGGAACACGCCATCCCCAAGACCACCCGACCCGTCGGCCCCCGGGTGAGCGTCCAGTTCCGCCCCCACAACGTCGCCTGACTCTGGCCCGTACTAGGACGGAACCAGACGTTCAAGGCGGTGGCGGACCTCCTCGGCTGCGGGGTCGCCCACGTCCTCGTAGATCCGCGCCGCCAGGCGCCAAGCGGCAGCGGCAGCGTTCCGGTCGCCCATCCCTTCCCGGGTTTCCCCGAGACGGATGAGGGTCTCCGCCTCGTGATACCGGTCCGCGGAGTCGCGGAAGAGTGTGATCGCCTGCTCGTAGCAGTTGGCCGCGCGGTCGCGTTCACCGAGGCGGTCGTAGGCGAAGCCGAGGCTGTCCAGCGTCGCGGCCTGACCGTTGCGGTCGTCGGTCCGCCGTTGTTGGTCGAGGGCCTCGGTGCAGCTGGCGATGGCCTGGACATAGTCGCCGGTGGTGGCGAGCAGCCAACCGATCGCGTTGAGGGTCCGGGCTTCGCCCGCGTGATTGCCGACCTGTCGATAGAGCCGTAGCGCCTCGCGACCGTGCGCGAGCGCCTCGTCGAGCCGGCCGTCCAGGTAGCAGAGTTCGCAGTAGTTGTGCAGCGTCTGCGCCTGGCCGATCGGGTCGCCGAGACGTTCGTGCAGCTCAAGCGCGCGCTTGAGCCGGTACTCGGCCGTGGTGCGGTCGCCCAGTCGGGTCAGCGCGCGGGAGACCAGCCGGTTGGCGACGGCCTGACCGGCTAGGTCGTCGATCTTCTCCGCGGCCCCCAGCGCGACCTCTTGGATGGCGAGCTGGTTCTGCCAGAGGCCGCGCGGCGCCACGAAGGTGGTCAGCGCCCAGGCGAGCTGCCAAGCGTACGTTTCGAAGCCGTTCTCGGCGGCCTGTCGGACCACCCGGACCAGCACCCGATACTCCGCAGTGAACCAGGCGAGCGCGCCGTCGTGATCGGTCACCGGCCGCCTGGCGGGTACGGACAGCGGCGGCACCGGCTCGATCGGGGGCCACTGCGGCTGGAGTAGCCGGGCGGCCGGATAGGCGGCGTGCAGGTAGTGGTCGTACAGGCGCTGTCGGGCCGCGACGTGTTCGTCGCCGCGCTCCGAGGACTGTGCGAGCTCGGCCGCGTAGGCCCGCAGAAGATCGTGGAAGGCGAACCGGCCGGGCGCGTGCTCCGCCAGCAGATGGAGCCGGGTCAGCTCCCGCAGGATCGGCGTGACGGCAGCGGCAGACACACCGGCGAGCGCCGAGGCCGCAGCGGTTGTCAGGTCCGGGCCCGGATGCAGCCCCAGCAGGGTGAACAGCCGGGCCGCGTCCGGGCCCAGGGCCAGGAACGACCACGAGAAGACGCGCCGGACGTCGCCGTCGGCCAACGCGTCCAGCCTCGCCTCGGCCGAGTACAGTTCGGCGGCGATCGCGCTGAGCGGGAAGGTGGGATGTGTCGCGACGCGCGCCGCCACTATCGACAGCGCCAACGGAAGCCGGCCTGAGGCCTCGATGATGTCGGCCACCGCCACCGACTCGGAGGCGATCCGGCTGACCCCGAGACGTCTGGCGAGCAGGCTCCTCGACTCCTCCGCCGTGAGCACGTCCAGTGTCAACGGCGTGGCACATTCGGCGGCGATCAAGCCGCCGAGCCGGTCACGGCTAGTGACCACGACCATGCAGCGGCCCGCACCGGGCAGCAGGGCGCGCACCTGGGCGGAGTCACGAGCGTTGTCGAGCACCAGGAGCATCCGCCGCGAGGCCAGCAGGCTGCGGTAGAGACCAGTCCGAGCCTCCATGTCGGAGGGTATCCGGGCGTGGGGCACGCCGAGCGCTTCGAGGAAGCCGGACAGGGCGTCGGGTGGGGACACCACGCCGGCTTCGTCGTAGCCGCGAAGGTTCACATAGAGCTGGCCGTCCGGGAAGCGGTCGGCAACCGAGTGCGCCCAGTGCATCGCCAGGGCCGTCTTGCCGACTCCGGCCATGCCGGACACCACGGAGATGGCGCCGCTCGTCGGCGCCTCAGCCCCGCCACGCAGAAGCCCGTCGAGGCTGGCCAGCTCGGCGCTGCGTCCGACGAACTCCGGCACCGCACGCGGCAGTTGCTCGGGGCGCTGAATGAGCGGCCCCACTGCCGTGTCCGGCAGCAGCCGGTCCGACCCCGTTGGCGGTTGCGCCGCCAGTCCCGGGCGGTGATGCAGGATGTCGTCGTACAGCGCGACGAGCTCAGGTGCGGGATCGAGGCCAGTCTCCTCCGCTAGCGTCTGTCGGGCCTGCCGGAAAGCATCCAATGCGCCGGCTACGTCTCCGATGCGGTACAGGCCCACCATCAGCTGGCCCCACGCCCGCTGCCGCAGCGGGTGCCGGTCGAGCAGGCCGCGCAACCGGTGCACGACGTCGGCCGACGCGCCGAGGGCCAGCACCGCCTCGGCGTAGTCCTCCTCGACGAGCAGCCGGCGCTCCTCCAACTGCGCCACCCGCCGAGCCAGCGTCGAGCGCAGCGGCAGGTCCGACAGCGGTGCACCACGCCACAGGCGCACCGCGGCGGACAGTTCGGCCTCGGCCCGGCCCAGATCGGAAGTGGCGAGCGCCTCGCGGCCACGCACCGCCGCGGCGTCGAACAGGTCCACGTCCCGTTCGCCTGGGCCCACCCGCAGCAGGTAGCCGCCGGCCGCAGCGGTTATCCCATCCCAGGTCGCCCCATCGCCCAGCGACCGCCGCAACCCGCGCACATAGGTGCGCAGATTCGCCGCGGCCGACGCCGGCTCTTCGTCACCCCACAGCATCGCGGTCAACTCGTTGGTGCCGACGACCTCATTCGGGCGCAGCAGCAGGGTCGCCAGCAGGAGACGCTGCTTCACCGAGCCCAGTGGAACCGGTCGGCCGTCGCGGTACACCCGGAACGGGCCAAGGAGTTCGAAACGCAACCAGGCACCTCGCATGTGGACGCTGCCATGTGCCACCACGCGTACCACACCCGGACAAGCGGGCGGGTAAATGAGCTGTGCGTGAGTTGTGCGGGGGCTGTACCGGCCCCACCGTACCTTCTCCAAGGGGGGCCCGGAGCGGTGAGGACGGCAGAACCGTCCTCACCGCCCCATCCAAGAGCACCAATCGCCTGGCCTGGTCGCACGACGACGGGGCGAGGTCAAACGGGACCGTCTGCCCACACCTGCCGCGAGGCCACCTCGCCTCGTCGTGCCGGGCCTGACACTGCCGGCTGACACGACGCCTCAGCACCGTTGCCCCCTCATGATTGCCGACCAAAGGAGATACATGTCGTCGCTCCGCTCCACCCGCCGCATCCTCAGGAGAGTTGCCGTGCCCGCCATCGGCGCGGCATTGGCCATCGGCGTCAGCGTCACCGTCGCCACGCCGGCCGTGGCCAGCGGCTCCTACACGGGCCGGGCCTTCGTCCATGGCACCGGCGCGGTGTCTGACGACTTCGATGACGAAGGCGTCACCAACGTCACCACGCACCGCAACTCGAACGTCGCCTGTCTCTGGCAGACCATTCTCTGGGCGAACGGCTACCTGCCCTCGTCCGGGGTCGACGGCGTCTTCGGCGACCAGACCGATGCCGCGACGAGGAACTTCCAGCGCGACAAGGGCCTCTCAGCGGATGGCTCCGCAGGCCGGAACAGCTGGACGAAGGCCGGCGACAAGCTGGTGCAGCACGACAACCAGAACGGATGGCTGTACGTGGTGTACCACGGGGCGACGGGATCCCGGAGCCCGTACGGCTCGCACCAATTCGTCCTGCAGCGTTCGCCCGACGGGAACTACCGCTTCTACCCTCCTCAGGGCAGCGGCCCCTACTGGGCCGCCTACAACTCCCGCACCTGCTGACCTCGCCCAGGGATGATCGTGCTCGATCCGGGATCGAGTGGCATCACCGCGTCGGTGAACCACTACTTCCAGGATCGAGCACGATCGGCGCGCCGGGCGCGCCGGACGCACGCCAGGAACACCGGGCGCACGCCGGGCGTGCGCCCTGGGGACGGCACGACAACGCGGGTGGGGGTCAGTCGCGTTCGATCAGATGGCCTACGACAGTTGGGCCGAGCATCACCGCGAAGCCGCTGCCGTCGCGGCGTGGGTCCGCCGCGGGCAGCTCCACCGGGTCGCCGGTGCCGGTCGCGCCGACCGGTCGCGGGCCCACCCAGGCGACGGCCACGTCCGTCTCACCCTTGAGGAACCGGTGTGCGCGCACGCCGGCGGTCGCCCGGCCCTTCGCCGGGTACGCCTTGAACGGCGTCACCTTGACCGTCGCGCCGGTGGAGGTGACCACCATCGGCTCGCCGTGCCCCGGGTCGTCGGTGCGCACCGCGCCGAAGAACGCGACCCGCGCCCCGGCCGGCAGGTTGATGCCGGCCATACCGCCGCCCTTGAGGCCCTGCGGCCGCACCAGCCCGGCGGGGAAGCGCAACAGTGACGCCTCCGAGGTGACGAAGGTCAGCGTCTCGGTGCCGTCGGTCAGCCAGGTCGCCCCGACCACCTCGTCACCGTCGCGCAGACCGATCACCTCGAACTCGTCGGAGCGCACCGGCCACTCCGGTGAGCAGATCTTCACCGCGCCCTGCCGGGTGCCCAACGCCAGCCCCGGTGAGCCCTCCGCCTGCCCGCCGAGCGGGGCCAGGCCGACGACGGTCTCCCCCGCCGCCAACGGCACCAGCTCGGCCGCGGACATACCGCCCCGCAGTGACACGGTGCCCGCCTGCTCGGGCAGCACCGGCAGCGGCAGGACGTCGACCTTGAACGCCCGACCGGCGCTGGTCAACAGCAGCACCCGTCCACGGGCGGTGGAGTGCGCGATGGCGCGTACCGTGTCGTGCTTGACCCGGCCGTTGCGTCGGCGCCCCTCAGAGCTCTCCTCCGACTCGGCCGCGGTCCGGGCGACCAGCCCGGTCGCGGAGAGGATCACCTGGCACGGGTCGTCGGCGACCTCCAGCGGGCCGGCCGGCGCGGACGCGGCCAGCACCTCCTTCAGGTCACCGTCGACAAGGGTCGTACGACGTTCGGTGGCGAACTGCTTGACCACTGCGGCCAGCTCGTCGGAGACCACCTTCCTGAGCACCCGCTCGTCGTCGAGAATCTTGCTCAGCTCGGCGATCTCGGAGCGCAGCCGTTCCTGCTCGGCCTCCAGCTCGATCCGGTCGAACTTGGTCAGCCGGCGCAACGGAGTGTCCAGGATGTAGGTGGCCTGGATGTCGGAGAGGCCGAACCGACTCATCAGCCCGTCCTTCGCGGCCTGCGCGTCGTCGCTGCCCCGGATCAGCCTGACCACCTCGTCGATGTCCAGCAGCGCGATCAGCAGACCGTCGACCAGGTGCAGCCGTTCCTGGCGCTTGCGCCGACGGTACGAGGTGCGCCGGGTGACCACCTCGTACCGGTGGGCCAGGAACACCTCCAGCAACGCCTTGAGGCCCAGCGTGCGCGGCTGCCCGTCGACCAGGACCAGGTTGTTGACGCCGAACGACTGCTCCAGCGGGGTCAGCCGGTAGAGGTCGGCGAGCAGCGCCTGCGGGTTGACCCCGACCTTGCACTCGACGACGAGCCTGGTGCCGCTCTCCCGGTCGGTGAGGTCCTTGACGTCGGCGATGCCGGTCAGCCGCTTGGTCTTGGTGACCTCGTTGGTGATCGCGGCGATGACCTTCTCCGCGCCGACGCCGTAGGGCAGCTCGACCACTGTGATCGCCTGGCGGCCCCGGCTGCCCTCGATCGGGCCGATCTCCACCTTGCCGCGCATCCGCACCACGCCGCGCCCGGTCTCGTACGCCCGGCGCACCTCGTCGAGGCCGAGCAGCACGCCGCCGGTGGGCAGGTCGGGGCCGGGGACGAACTCCATGAGTTTGTCCAGGGTGGCGTCCGGGTGGTTGATCAGCCAGCGGGCCGCGGAGACGACCTCCGCCAGGTTGTGCGGGATCATGTTGGTGGCCATTCCGACCGCGATCCCGGACGCGCCGTTGACCAGCAGGTTGGGGAAGGCCGCCGGCAGCACTGTCGGCTGGGTCAGCGAGCCGTCGTAGTTGGGCTCGACGTCGACGGTGTCCTCGCCCAGCTCACCGACGAGCAGCATGGCCTCGCGAGACATGCGGGCCTCGGTGTTGTGGTTGACGAAACCGCCAGCGAGGAAGGAGTGGTCCTCGGACTTGACCCGAACCGAGTAGACCTCCGCCGGCTCGCAGGGCGTCACCTCGGTGACGCGCTCGAACCGGTAGCCAGAGTCCATGATCGGGAGAATGGTCGCCAGAAGTTCCGGCTCTTTGATGCGATCGATGATCCGGAGGCGCTCGGTCTCCCATCGCTCGACGCGATCGAAGTTGTGCGTCGTCAGCCACTTGCGGCCGCTACCACGACGGTCGAAGTCCAAGGTGTCACGCACGTAACTGGCAACGAAGGGAACGTGGTCCTTGCTCAGCCGATGTGGGCGCAACGGCGCGTGTCGCAGAACCTTGTTCAGCTTTGCCTGTTTGGTGCGGAGGAAGCCCACCCGATTGGCGAATGCCTTGATGTTTCGCAGGCCGGAAATCACCAAGCGATGCTCGACCGAGCCGCTGGGGCGCGTGTAACGGCGCCAGCAGGCAACAACCCCGAATTCGGTGAGCAGCTCCTGGACCTCCCTGGTGAGCCGCTCGCTGTAACTCGTGTACTGGATGGTAAAGCTGTCCTTGGCGACCCGCACCCTGCCGTCCCCTTCGAAAAGGGACATGAGGAAGGCGCGCTTAACACCCCAGCCACCGTTCCAGACGAATTGCGGTACGAACTTGTCCCGGGCCTGGTGCCCGATGAATTCGGCCAGCGGACTTGCACGGAAAGCGTCCATACCGCCGGCATAAATCTGAACATCGATTTCCTGGACACGCTTCCGGTCGCGACGGGTCTGCCGTTCGCTGACGTACCGCCGACCACCAACCACTTGATCGTACGCATGCAGAACCTCACCGAAGAAGTGCTCGTCGGTGTTGTTGAACCCGGCCCTGGACTCACTCGCGAAGCCCTCGGACGCCCACGCGCCGCCGAGGACGCCCAGCGAGTATTCACGAGCGGTGGGTATGACCTGGGACCAAGCGTTCCGTGCCACACAGACGATCGAACCAACTGCAAGCTCGTCTAGCCGTCGCCATTGGAAGAGGGGAACGCCCGCGGGCGCCTCAAGACAGAGCACGAGGTGATTCTCGCTGCCCCGGAGCGAGAACCCGGCCTCCGTGCCGATCCGGACCGTCGGATGGACGCCGGAGTTGAACACCTTGTCGACCTGGACAGCTTTACCGTCTTTGTCGAGCACCTCGAAGTCAACATCGGCTTCGCTGTCTGCAGGGAGGCTTACCAGGTCAGCAATTCGAGGGCTGGTGCCGTCAACAAGTCGAATGCGGGTATCTCCGGTAACGCAGTATCTCGACGCGGCCGGTCCATCGTCTGGGGACCCGAAATTTCCATGCCCGTCGATGAGCGGGACGTTGAGGGAGAAGTCCTGGGCGAGCCGGACCATGGCGTCATAGATCGCCGTGTCACCGTGCGGATGGTACTTTCCCATTGTATCCCCGACAATTCGGGCAGACTTCACGTGCCCGCGATCCGGGCGGTAGCCCTGCTCGTACATCGACCAGAGGATGCGCCGGTGCACGGGCTTGAGGCCGTCACGGGCGTCGGGCAGGGCGCGGGAGTGGATGACCGAGAACGCGTACTCCAGGTAGGAGTCGGAAACCTCGGTGACCAGCGGGTTGTCGAACACCCGCGCGCCGGCCTGGTCGAACGAGGAGAGGTCGACCTTGTTTTCCTTACGGCGTGCCATGACTCAGCTCTCCATCGGAACTGGAACTGGAACGGAACGGGCGCTGCATCGAAGATTCGCTCGCTGTCGCTCGCTCACGCGTCGATCGCATCCCGGTCGACGCGGTCGGCGGAGTCGATGAGCCAGTTGCGGCGCGGCTCGACCTTCTCGCCCATCAGCAGTTCGAGGATGCGTTCGGCGGCGTCGACGTCGTCGAGGGTGATCCGGCGGACGGCCCGGGTGGCCGGGTTCATCGTGGTGTCCCACAACTCGTCGGCGTCCATCTCACCGAGACCCTTGAACCGTGGGATGGGCGTGACGATCTGCTTGCCGGCCTTCTCCAGCTTGCGGACCGTCGTCTCCATCTCGGCCTGGGTGTAGGTGTAGACGGTCTGCGGGCTGCGCCCCTTGGTGGTGATCTTGTGCAGGGGCGGCATCGCGGCGTAGAGCCGACCAGCCTCGATCAGCGGCCGCATGTACCGGGCGAACAGGGTGATCAGCAGCGTACGGATGTGGGCGCCGTCCACGTCGGCGTCGGCCATGATCAGCACCCGGCCGTAGCGCAGCGCGGAGAGGTCGAAGGTGCGCCCCGAACCAGCGCCGAGGACCTGCACGATGGCCGCGCACTCGGCATTGTCCAGAACCTGCTGGAGGTTGGCCTTCTGCACATTGAGGATCTTGCCGCGGATCGGCAGCAGCGCCTGGTATTCCGAGGAACGGGCCATCCGGCTCGTGCCCAGGGCGCTGTCACCCTCGACGATGAACAGCTCGCTGCGATCGATGCCGGTGGCCCGGCAGTCGACGAGCTTCGGCGGCATGGACGCGCCCTCCAGGGCGGTCTTGCGCCGGGCGGCGTCCTTCTGTTGCTTCTGGGTGAGCCGCACCCGAGCGGCGTCGACGATCTTCTGCAGGACTGTGCGCGCCTCGGCCTTGGTGCGCCGATCTTCCAGCCAGGCCTTGATGTGCGCGTCGACCAGGGACTGGAGGACCTTGGTGATGCCGGTGGTGGACAGCTCGTCCTTGGTCTGCGAGGTGAACTGCGGCTCGGGGATCCGCACGTGCACCACCGCCGTCATCCCCTCCAGGACGTCGTCCAGGGTGGGCGGCTCCTCCTTGGCCTTGAGCAGACCGCGGGTGTTGCGGATCGCGTCGGCGAGCGCACGGACGAGGGCCCGCTCGAACCCCTTGCGGTGGGTGCCGCCGTGCGCGTTGCGGATGGTGTTGGTGAAGCATTCGACGGTGCGCTCGTAACCGGTGCCCCACCGGAACGCCACCTCGACCTCGGCGCGCCGCTGCACGTTGGACTGCATGACGCCGTTGGCGTCGGCGGCGTTCTCCCGGTAGGTGCCCTCGCCGTTGACAAGCAGGGTGCCGGAGACCGGCCGGTCGCCGGCCGGGGCGAGGAACTCCACCATGTCGCTGAGCCCGTTGGGGTAGTGGAACCGCTCCTCGGCGGGCGCCTCGCCGGTCAGGTCGCGCAGCAGGTAGGTCACGCCGGGGACCAGGAACGCGGTGTTGCGCAGCTTCATCCGGACGGCGTCGATGTCGAGCGCGGCGCCGGTCTCGAAGTAGCGGGCGTCGTGCCACCAGCGGATCGAGGTGCCGGTGCGCTGGCCGCGCTTCATGGCGCCGGTCACCTGGAGCCCGGGGCCGGCGGTGAAGGGGGCGTCCGGCCCGTCGCCGTCGAAGATGCCCGGAACGCCGTGCCGGAACGACATCGCGTGGATCTTGCCGGCCCGGCGGACGGTCACGTCGAAGCGGCGGGACAGCGCGTTGACCGCCGACGCGCCGACGCCGTGCAGACCGCCGGAGGTCTTGTAGCCGGAGCCGCCGAACTTGCCCCCGGCGTGCAGCCGGGTCAGCACCAGCTCGACGCCGGAGATGCCGGACTTGGCGTGCACGTCGGTGGGGATGCCCCGGCCGTCGTCGTCGACCTGCACCGAGCCGTCGGCATGCAGGATCACCTCGACGTGGCTTGCATGACCGGCGACACCCTCGTCGGTGGAGTTGTCGAGGATCTCGTTGACGAGGTGACCCACGCCACGGCTGTCGGTGGAACCGATGTACATGCCGGGCCGCTTGCGGACAGCGTCCAGCCCCTCAAGGTGAGTGAGGTCATCGGCCCCGTACAGGGTGTCAGGCTCTGCGGTCAACTGGTCGTACTCCCCGGTCTCGGCGGTGTGGTGCCGCGTCCGAACTGTCAGTCGGCCGGCGCGCGCCGCAGCGAGCCTAACCGGCAGATGCGACACGACGACGGCACCCCGCAGTCGGGGCCCGCATCCTCGTTGTGGATGCGGGCCCCGCCATCGTGTGCCGCTGTCCGGATTCGACGCGTTAGCCGCGCCGTGACCGGTTGTCTCTCAGCCGTCCGACTACGGTGCCACCTCGACAACAAGCGAGCCGTGGCCGACGTTCCCGGCGCTGTCCACCGCGGCGACGTACAGCGTGTTGGTGCCGTACGCCGGCGTGGCAAGGGTCACTGACACGGTCTTGCCGGAGTAGCCGAGGCTGGTGCCGGCCTCCGCCTCCTCGGTGGGCGGGCTGCTCCAGCCGTAGCGGAAGCTGACCACGTCCGGGTCCGGCGAGCGCAGCTTGTAGGTGTAGAGCTGCCCGGGTGGGGCCGGGGTGGAAACGGCGTCGACACTCACCGCGGGCGGCTGGTCGTCGACGGTGAATTCACACCAGGCCGACCAGGGGCTGATCACGTAGCTGTCGTCGCTGCGCGCCCGGAACGCGTACGACTTCCCGCTGGCAGTGCCGGTCACCGCGGCCGTGGTGGACCGCGCGCCGGCAACCACTGTCGAGCCCGTCGGCGGGCTCATCCGGGGGGTGGAGCTGTCGTAGGTGCCCGAGGCGGGGATCTCCAGCAGTTCGTACGACGTCTGGAGGACCTGGCCCGTGTCCGCGTCGGGGAAGACGGCGGAGAGGGTCGGCGGGGTGGTCCGGGTGACCCGGCCGCCCGCGACGCAGGCCGCGCCGCCGGCCTGGAGGCTGGTGGGCTGTGTGGGCGCCGAGTCGTAGTCGACGAGCAGGCGCGCCGTGCTCGGGTCGAACTTCTTCCACCGATCCAACGTGCTCTCGCCGGTCCCTGCCGAGTCGCTACAGGCACAGAGCCCGTAGGTGATCGAGGACTGGTGAGCGGCCGTGGCGCTGCTGAGGCCGGCGGCGACGCTGCCGGTGAATCGCACGGTCATGGCTGGTTGCGGTGAGCCGGCGCAGCCAGTCGCACCGACGTGCGAACTTGCGGAAGCCCGCAGCGTGGTCAGTGCGGGGGCCCACGCGGTGCGAGGAGTGCTCGCGATGCCCGCCGACTGGTAGAGGTAGGTCGGGGTGTCGAAGCAGGACCAGGTGTGGGTCACCCCCACCTGGACGGAGGCCGACCTGATGAGCTTGCCGCTCAGCGCCGTGATCGGGAACTCGAAGTAGGAGCGGTAGATGACGCCGGAATCGACATTCTTGCCGACCCGGGCGGCCGTCGTGTCGCTGTTGGTGGAGTTGTTGTTCGTGGCGTACGCCCAGCGGGAGCGGGTGGCGGACCAGGCCGGGTCGATGAACACCGGGAAGGTGGCCTTGGCCGGGTCGAGCAGGTCCGGCGACGGACGCAGCACGAGGTCGCCGGCGCGGTCGACAGCGGTCGCCACGGGGGCGGTGCGGGCGGCTGCGCCGGGGCCGGACGGCGACGAGGTCGCCGCCGAGCGGGCCGAGCGGCCGGAGCCGGCCGAGTCCCACATCTCGGCCGCCGCGCCGCGCGCCACCTCGGTCTCGCCGGCGAGCGCCCGCAGCGAGCCGTCGGCCTCCCGCCGGACCCGCACGTCGCCGCCGAGGTCGAACCGGATCTCCCGGAGCGCCGGGTTCGCCGCCGCCTGCGGTGTCTTCACCACGAGGACATGGGTGAAGCCGGTGTGGGTCGCCGTGAGCACCAGGTCCACACCGGGCAGTACCTCGGGGTAGGTGGCCGCGTCCTTGGACACGGTCGGCGCGGGCAGCCCACCCGGCCAGCCCAGCGTCATCGCGCTCTTTCCACTGGTCAGCGTGGCCGCGGGACCGTGCCCTCCGGACGAGAACACCAGGTCGGTCGGGGAGACCGCCGGTCGGAGGCCGGTGGCGCCGCGCCGCAGGGACAGGTCGACGTCGGACCAGGATCCGTCGCTCTGACGGATTCGCTGGGGAACGGCGGCGGTTTCGGACACGAAGCCCCCGCCCGGCTTGGCGAAGACCTGGGTCAGCTCCGTGCGGGCGGAGACGATCTCCACCCGCTGGCCGGTGCGCGTGGCCGTGGCGGTTGCCTGGACGGCCTCCGGGCCGGCCGCGCCGCTCGCGGCGGCGCCCCCCGCCGGTGCGGCCGACGCGGGTGCGGCCGACGCGGGTGCGGCGAGCAGAGCGACGCCGATGGACGCCGCGATCCCGGCGGCGAGCAGGCCGCGCGTGGGTGGTCGGTGCATCGTGGACGGTTTGTGGATGTGGACAGCATGCATGGAGCGGCCAGTGGCCACCGCAACCCCCGTGGATGTAAGACAGCCAGACGGGGGAACTCTAGAGAGCGGTATCGGGCACTGTCCACGTCTGTCACATCCGGTGAGCACAAATGGAACGAGGTGCCGCATACGTGCGAGGCGCGGGCCTCGACCGGGACGGTCAGTGACAGCACGAGGAGCAGCTCGGTACGGCTGTGATCGCCGGATCACGCAGGGGCACCAACCTCCGGTAGGCTCACCCACCCGACCGGTCCTCGGAGGGTGCTCCCGGTGGACGAGACGATTCGCGACGCGCTGCGGCGCTCCCTCGGTACGCAGGCTCGGCGGTGGCTGCTGGTGGGCACCCTGGTGACCGGGCTGCTGGCCGCCGTGGCGCTGGTCTCTGCGGCGGATCCCGCCGACCGGGCCTTCGCCGAACTCTCGGGCACCGTGCAGAGCCTGATGTCGGTCGCGACCCCGCTCTTCGGCATCCTGCTGGTCCGCGACCTGCGCCGGGCGCCGGTTCGCCTCCCGGTCCTGCCCACAGTGCTCGCGGTGGGGCTGCCGGCGGTCGTCATCGGCGTGGTCGGTGTGCTGATCTGCGCCGCGACGCTGGCCCTCACCCCGGCCGACGTCGACGACGCGCCGTGGCGGTTCGCCGGGACGGTCGCGGTGGGCAGTGTGCTGGTGCAGGTCGTCGCCGGTCTGGTGGGCACCGGGCTGGGCCTGCTGCTGCGCTCGGTGATGCTGGCGTTCCTGGCCACGATCATCCTGCCGTTGGTGTTGTTCGCACTGCTGGGCGCTGTGGACGCGCTCCGTCCGGCGCAGCCGTGGCTCACCCCGTTCGGCAGCGTGCGCAACCTGCTCTCGGGGAACATGACCGCGCTGCGGTGGGTGCAGTGGCTGTGCGTACTCCTGATCTGGGGTGTCGGTCTGAATGCCGTGGGCGCGGCCCTGCTGCGCCGCCGCGATCGCCCGACCGGTCGCTGACTCCGCGCCGAGGGCTGTCGACAACCCGGGGTACGGGTCCAATCTCGACGCGGTAGCCCGTCATGTCTACGGACGCATGTCTTTCGTCGAACGAATCTGTTACGGGCCATTGACGCCTGTCGCGCAGGGGTGATCTGATCGCGCTCTCAGAGAATCTTTCATCTTTCGATGGTTGGGGGCCCCATGCCCAGGTTCCGGCGTACCGCGCTCGCCGCGGGACTAACGATCGCCATGGCCGCGTTGTCGACCGCCGTCGCGCTGCCCGCACCCGCGTCCGCCGCGTTGCCCACCGCCGCGGTGGCGCTCGGCGACAGCTTCATCAGTGGCGAGGGCGCCGGGGCGTACACCCCTGTCGTCGACGTCAACGGAGTCAGCCAGGGCTTCCCCGGTTGGACCGCGGCGAACAACAACGCGTTCTTCTGCCACCGCTCGGCGAACGCCTCGCTCAACCAGGCCAACCTGCCGGGCATCCAGAACCGATTCAATCTGGCCTGCTCCGGTGGTCAGCCACACGACATCGCCAACGCCTCCCAGGCGCGGACCAACGGTCGTACCGTCGCCTCGCAGCTCAGCCAGCTGCGCGCCGTCGCGCAGACCCAGGACATCGACCTGGTGCTGATCGGGCTCGGCTCCAACAACAGCTCGTTCACCTTCGGCAGCGTCGCGGAGAAGTGCGCCAACCGGTTCATCGCCGACGCGTGGACCGGCTGGTGGGAGTTCTGGGCGTACCTGAACGGGCCGGTGGAGCAGAAGCCGTGCAGCGACGCCGACCTGGCCACCGCCGCGCAGCTCAGCGCGGCGACCGCGGAGACCACAGCGGCCGTACGCCAGATCCTGACCACCCTCGACCAGGTGGATGCCGACGGGCAGCACCGGGTGGTGTTCCAGGACTACACCAACCCGCTGCCGCTGGACCTGAACCAGCAGTTCCACGAGGAGGACAGCCGGGACGACACCCGGGACAAGTTCCGTGACCTGGGTGCCGAGCGGTACGCGGCCGGTTGCCCGATCCACCGGGCCAGCCTGGCGCCGGGGCACCGCTTCTCCCAGGGTCTGGGCAGCATCGTGAAGTCCACCCGGGACACTCTGGCCGCCGAGTTCCCCGCCGACGACCTGGTGTACCTGAGCGTGCAGCAGGCCTTCAACGGCGCCCGGCTCTGCGAGCAGACCAGCAGCCCGAGCGGCGCGCTGGCCACTCCGATCCGGCTTCAGGACGGCGCGACCGGCACCTTCGTCACCAGCCTCGCCGGCAAGGACAAGATCGCCATCCAGCGCATCGCCAACACCTGCGTCACCTACTTCCAGACCTGCCAGGAGTCGTGGCACCCGAACGCCACCGGGCACCAGGTGCTCGGCCAGTGCCTGAGCGGCGCGGCCTCCACCAGCGCCCGTGCGGTGGCCTGCGTGCGGGCCAGCAACGGGGCGATCTCGGTTTCCTGACCGCAGCGTCCTTCGGAGGGCTCCGCCATTCGGCGGGGCCCTCCGTCGCGTCCGTCGAGCGCGCGGCACGTCTGCCCAGCGTTGTCGTGGACCCCGCGGCCTACTGCTACCCGTCGGTAACGTCAGGCCGTAGGCTGGGCCGGTGAACGGGGACCCGGAGTACGCGCAGGAGTTCGTCGACGTCGACGGTGGCCGGTTGGGTGTGCAGGTCTATCCGGAGCCGGCCGGGGTGTCGGGCGCGCCGGTGGTCGTGATCTGGCCCGCGATGGGGGTCCGGGCCCGCTACTACCGGCCCTTCGCCGCCGCGCTGCGCGCTGCCGGGCTGGCAGTGGTCGTGGCGGATCTGCGCGGCACCGGGGCGAGCACGCCCGCGCCGAGTCGGGCGGACCGGCACGGTTACGCCGAACTGGCCGGCGACGTCGGCGCCGTCCTGGCCGCCCTCAAGCCACGTCTGGACGGCCGAACCCGACTGCTCCTCGGGCACTCGCTCGGCGGGCAGGCAGCGCTGCTGCACCTCGCCGTGCACGGCAGCGGCGAGGTGGACGGGTTGGCGCTGGTGGCGGTCGGCATCCCGTACTGGCGGAGCTACCCGGGCCGGCGCGGCCTCGGCGTACTGCCCTACACCCAGGGGATCGCCGCCACGGCGGCCCTGCTCGGGGTCTGGCCGGGCTGGGGCTTCGGCGGTCGGCAGGCACGCGGCGTGATCCGCGACTGGGCCCACACCGCGCGGACCGGCCGGTTCCCCCGGCTCGACGGTACTGACACCGAGGCCGCCGTCCGCGCGGTGCGGACCCCGGTGCTGGCCGTCAGTGTGGACGACGACCAGTTCACCCCGCACGAGACCATGGACCACCTCTGCGCGAAGCTCGCCGACGCGCCGGTGACCCGGGAGCGGTACACAGTGGCGCAGGCCGGTACGACGGTGGACCACTTCACCTGGGTCCGCGCCAGTGCTCCGCTGGCGCGGCGGATCGCCGGGTTCGTCGGCGACCTGCCGCCCCGCTGAGCCGTACCGGCCGGTCGGCTCACTCGTCCTGGTCCAGCGGCACCAGCTCACCGTCGCGTTCCACCTGGATCTCGGCGTGCTCCTTGCGGGGTGCGACCTCCGCGGTGTTCCGGTGTGGGTCGTTGTCGGGGTGCATGAGCACCGCGTCTGTTTTGGGGGTCTTCTCCCGGCTCTCGTCCGGCTGCGACATCGCGTTCCCCTCTCGTCGGCGTCGCTCGGGATCTACCCGCCACCGGGCGAACGACTCCTGCTCGGGGCAGGTCGACCCGCCGACGCCACGGATGTCCGGTAACGGCTCGCCACGGCAGGGATCGGCCCGCCCGGGGCGGGGTTAGCCGCCCGACCGGCGGGTAAGCCGCACCGCCCGACACGGCGGAAGGGGATCACATGTCCGAACGGCATACCGCACTGCGCTCGATGCACGATCTGGGCCTGGCGGCCTGGTTTGGCGGCTCCCTCATGGGTGCCTTCGGCGTCAACGGCGCAGCTGCGAAAATCAGCGACTCGACCCAGCGGCTCCCGGTCGCCTCGGCCGGATGGTCCAAGTGGACACCGGTCAACGCGGCCGCGATCGGCGCCCACCTGGCCGGCGCCGTCGGCGAGCTGGTGACCGAGAGTCCACGGGTGGCGGCCCAGTCCGGCGTGGGCCGGGCCAGCGCCATCAAGACCGCGTTGACAATCGGCGCGCTGGCGGTCACCGGCTACAGCCGATTGATCGGTATGCGGCTGGAGAAGGCGGGCGGTCCGTCGGTGAGCGGTGCCACCGAGCCGAACCACCAGACTCCGGCCAGCGTGGCCTCGTCGCAGCGGCAGATGAAGCTGCTCCAGTGGGCCATTCCGGCGCTGACCGGGACCCTGGTCGTGGTCACCGCGTACATGGGTGAGCAGCAGAAGCCCGGGCAGGTGTTCCGGGGAATGCTCAGCCGGGGCGGTGGAGCGAAGAGCATGATCAAGATGGCGGGAATGAGCAACGGCAAGCGGCCGATGGCGATGGCCGGACGCTGAACGTCGGGCCGACCGGCGTCCCGCCGCCACCTCGACGGCGGGGCGCTGGCCGGCCTGTGCGCGCACCGGAGCGATGACGGGTCGCGCGCGGCGGCGTGCCGGCGACATGTCGTGCGCCGCGCCGGGGCGGGCGGTCCCGCAACCGAGGACGGCACATCGTCCGCCGTGGCGGCGGACCGACGAGCGGGGTGGCCATGACGGCGCACAAGGGACGCAGCGGTGACAACGACCGGCTGGAGCCGGAGGCGACCAAGCCGTGGGGCACCAGCGACGGCTTCGACGCCGACGCGCCCTGGGGCACTGACGACGACTCACCGATGGACGAGGGCAGCGAGGAGACAGCGGTGCCCGAGGGACGGCGCGGAGAGCGACGCGCTGGTGCCCCTGCGGGCCGGTCGGACCCGGCGGGACGACACGGCTTCGGCTCGGTCGAGCCGACCCGTACGACGATGGCCGGACCGGGTGCCCCACCCGATCCCGCCCCCAGCGGCCGGAGCTTCCCCGACGACGCGGACATCGGCGAGTCGACCCAGGACGCCCTGCGCAGCCGGGGGCGGCGGTCCTGAGCGGACCGGCGTCGGGCCGGGCGGCCCGTGCGGCGATCAGCCGGTCGCCGGGACGGCCTGCTCGACGACCATCGTCTCGGCGAGCAGTTGCGCCAGCCGGGTGGCGTCGTGCTGGGCCTGCCCGGCGCAGCAGTTGTTGAACAGCACGTGCAGCTCGTCGGAGACATCGGCGAACTCGGCCAGCCGTCCGGCCCAGTGCCGCAGCTCGGCCTCGGCGTACGCGTAGCGGAACTTCTCCTGCTTGTCGCCCTCGCCCCAGGCGTCGCTGTGACCGTGGAACCGGACGATCGCCGGCTCCGCCGTCATGGTCAGGATCGGCGGCACCGACGACGGGTGCCCCTGTGGCATGTCGACGCAGACCACTGACAGGTCGTGGGCGCGTAGCAGGTCCAGAGTGTCCGCCGCGGCGTCGTCGTCCAACCAGGAGCCGTGCCGCAACTCCACACCGACCCGCCACGGCCGGCAGCGCTGCGCCAGTTCGATGATCCGGCGTTCGGCGGCGGGGCTGCGCACCAGCCACGGCGGGAACTGCAACATCACCACACCGAGCTTGCCGGCCGCCGCGATCGGGTCGAGGGCCGCGCGGAACCGGGCCCACAGCTCGTCGTACGCCGGCTCCGGCAGGTCTCGGCGGCGGATCCGGCTCGGGCCGCTGGCCGGTCGCAGGTCCCGGGGTAGCACGGCCACCGGTGTCGGGTGACCGGTGAAGAGGCTGAACGCCTTGACGTCGAAGGTGAAGTCGTCAGGTGTGGCGTCCACCCAGCCCTGTGTCGTCTCCGGCACCGGGATGGCGTAGTAGGACGTGTCCACCTCGACCATCGGGAACCGGCTGGCGTAGAAGCCCAGTCGACGGGCCGGCGTGCTGGCCGAGCGGGGGTACCACCCGGAGCGCAGCAGGGACTGGTCCGCCCAGGACGACGTGCCCACCTTAATCACACCCATGTCATTCAGTGGACCGCCGCCGGCGCGGATCGGCAACCGCTGGGGGGTCTTCGGTCGAGGAGGTGTCGTACCCGGAAAGTGTCGGTGCCTCGCCCTACGGTGGCACCGGTGGACATCAACGAAGGGTGGCGGCATGACCAGCACTGAGCAGCTCACCGGTGAACGCGCCGACCTCCTGCAGACACTCCGCAGGCACCGCGGTTTCCTCCTGCAGACGGTCGACGGGCTCACCGACGAGCAGGCGGCGAGCCGCCCCACAGTCAGCGGGCTCTGCCTCGGCGGCCTCATCAAGCACGTGTCCGGCGTCGAGCACCGGTGGATGCTCTTCGCCGTCGGTGGCGCGGAGGCGATGGGCCGTGAGGAGATCGACTGGGTTGGTCAGTTCCAGATGTTGCCGGGCGAGACCCTCGCGGGGCTGGTCGAGCGCTTCCAGGAGGTGGCCGCCCAGACCGACGAGTTGGCAGCCTCCCTCGACCTGGACGCGGCGCACCCGCTGCCTCAGGCGCCGTGGTTCGAGCCGGGGGCGAGTTGGACGGTCCGCCGGGTGCTGCTGCACCTGATCGCCGAGACGGCCCAGCACGCCGGGCACGCCGACATCCTGCGGGAGTCGATCGACGGCGCCAGGACCATGGGCTGACTTCGACGCCGACCGTCGCCGGGCCGAGGGCTGCCGCGCCGCCTCAACGCAGACGCTGCCGACGTTCGGTGGTCCGGTCTCTCGCGTAGGCGTCGGAGTGACCCCAACGGCCCGGGATGTCCAGCAGCTCCAGCCGACCGAACCCCTCCGGCACCGCCGGGTTGACCAAAAGGTTGTCGCCGGTGGGTCGCAGGCCCAGCATGGTGCCGAGCAGCATCAGCAACGCCCCCGACGCCCACGCCTGCGGGCGACAGCTCGTCGTCAACTGGACGGGGTAGGTCGTCAGGTCGCGCGCGTAGCCGGCGATCACTCCCGGCACCGCGCCACCGAGCGTCTGCGCCATGTCGAAGATGCCGTCCGCGATCCGGGCCGCCTGCGCGTCGAGGCGGTAGCGGCGCAACCCGGCGGCGATCAGCGCGTTGTCCGACGGCCACACCGCGCCCAGGTGTGTGCCCACCGGGTTGTACGTGCGCTGCCCCGTGGCGAACGTGCGTACTCCCCACCCACTGAACAGTCGCGGCCCGACCAGGTGCTCGGCGACAGCCTCCGCTCGGTCGTCAGCGACGATCCCACTCCAGAGCAGATGCCCGATGTTGGAGGCCAGCGCATCGACCGGTTCGCCGTACGGGTCGAGCGCCAACGCGTAGTACTCCCGGTGTGGCAGCCAGAAGTCCCGGTTGAAGCGCTCCTTCAGCGCTGCCGCCTCCCGTTCCAACCGGTCGGCGTACGCGGGGTCCCCCCAGAACTCCCGGGCCAGCCGGGCGCCACGCCGCTTCGCGTCGTACGCGTAGCCCTGCAACTCGCAGGTGGCGCGGGGGAAGGCGGGTTGCCGACCGTGGGCATCGACGATGGCGTCCGGGGAGTCCTTCCAGCACTGGTTGATGGTGCCGTCGCGCTCGTTGCGACTCTGGTAGCGCAGGTAGCCGTCCCCGGTCAGGTCGCCGTACTCGTCGATCCAGTCCAGCGCCATCCGGGCCGGGTGGCGCAGCGCGCGGACAAGTTCCGCGTCACCGGACCAGCGCTCGTACTCGTCGAGCAGCACGACGAACAGCGGTGTGGTGTCCGCCGCGCCGTAGTACAGCGCGCTAGCCCGGTCGCTGAACGCCCCTGTCTCGCCGTACCGGAGCTGGGCCAGGATCTTGCCGGGCTCCTCGTCCAGCGCGTCGTCGAGTTGGCCGCCCTGCATGAGCGCCAGCATCCGTAGCGTCGCGGGAGCCAGTTCGGGGGTGAAGGCCATCGTCTGGAGGCAGGTGATGAGGGCGTCCCGCCCACACAACCCCATCGACCACGGCAGACCACCGATCGGCACCCGCTCGCGGTACGACAGCGGCCTGTAGCGCAGCGCCGCCAGGTCGGCGAGACTGCCCTGGTAGAGCTCCTCCAGGCCCTTGCGTTCGGCCACCAGCTGCGGTGCCCGGTCCAGCCAGTCCACCAGGTCCTCGCGCATCCCCGTCCGCACGGTCTGCTGGTGCGACTCGATGTCGGCGCGGATATCCCGGCCGTCCTCGCCGCCCATTGTCACGCTGACGTGCAGGTCGGTCTCCCACTTGCCGTCGGGTGCGATCCGGATCCGGAACGTCATTCCCCGCTCGTCCACGTCGGCGGGGACGGTGCTGCGCACCGTGGTCTCACGGACGAAGTGGTCCCGCTGGTAGCGCAGCACGAGCCGCTGGCTCGCCGGGTCGGCGCTGACCTCGACGGCCCGCTGCCGGAGCTGCCCGACCTCGATGATGTCGGTGAAGTCGCTGGCCATCTCCACCCGGACGGTGAACTCGGCGGGCTGCGACGAATGGTTGAGCACTGTGATGTTCTCGTGGAGACAGTCGTGCACCGAGCGGTGCCTGATGATCGACACGTCGGCGTCGACGTAGTGGCTCGCCGCTCCGGGGACCAGGAAGAACCGGGTCTCGAAGTAGGTGAGGTCGTCGCGGGAGAGCGCGTTGATCCGTTCACCGTCGATCGTGAGCACCCAGTGCGACAGGAACCGGGTGTCGTACGCGAAGAGTCCGAGCGGGGCCTGCGGATCGGCCTCGATGTCGCCCTGGGCGTCGCTGATCGCGAACAGGTTGCCGGCGATGACGTGCACCAGTTCCTGCTTCACGACCGCTCATTCCGAGCTGTCGTCGCGGCCCGGCCCACCAGCGCGGCCCTGCCAACCAGCGCGGCACGGCCCAGCTCGTGCGGGTGACGGGCGCCGTCCGGTCCGGAGAAGATCCGCCGCAGCAGCATCAGCAGTTGCATGTTGCCCTGCACTGTCAGCTCGTTGCGCAGCAGGCCCGCGCCCGGGTGCAGCTCGCCGCGGGCCATCCGATCGAAGACCGCCCGGTCGGCCCGCACCACCAGCTCGGCGTCCTCGGCTGAGCGGGTCACCCGGACCTGTTGGTCGGCGATGGTCAGGTACCAGTGATCGGTGCTGCCGTCGTCGCGGACGTCCAGCCGCAGCGTCCCCGCTGTGGTCTCCGGCAGGTCGGGCCGCCGACCGGTGTCCAACTGTCGCAGGTACTGCTCCGCCGTCGCGCCCATCGGGTCCCCTCCCCACGGTTTCCCGCAGGATCACCCACGTCGGGGTGACCCCGGCTCACCTGAAGAGGGTGAGGGCCGCGTCAGCCGGCCTCGATCAGGCCGCGCACGTAGGCGGCCTGGCCCACGTGTTGCAGATCGTCGTCGACGATGCTGACCAACCGGACGCCGAGGGTGACCGGCGGGTCCCACGCCTCGTCGACCACACGGTCCAGGTCCGCCGGGCCCAGCCCGGCCAGGAAGCCTCCGGTACGCGTCGCGACCGCCTGGTAGTAGTCGATCAGCGCCTGCGCGCTCTCCGGCCGCACCGCGGCGACCTGAGCGGGCGAGTGGCCGTAGCCGGTGTCGTCGGGGTCGGCGGCGAGCCCGAACCGATCCGCCCAGTCGCCGCTCGCCCAGATCTGCTCGGCGTCGAGCAGGTCGGCGACGTGGTGGTCCTGCACCCGGGTGAGGTGCCAGACCAGCCAGCCGACCGAGTTGGCGTCCGGCTCGGGCTGGTGGCGCAGTTGCTCGGGGCTGAGGCCGTCGACGGCCGCGCGGACGAGGTCGGGCAGCCTGTCGTACGCCTCGGTCAGCAGGTCACTCACGTCCACTGGTACGCCTTCCTGGTCGGTTTCCG
This sequence comes from Micromonospora sp. NPDC048843, assembly GCF_040649965.1. NCBI lineage: Bacteria > Bacillati > Actinomycetota > Actinomycetes > Micromonosporales > Micromonosporaceae > Micromonospora > Micromonospora sp. NPDC048843. The sequence goes on along the minus strand of NZ_JBEZGJ010000018.1, from coordinate 30,378 downwards.
AACAGGTACCGCCGGACCAGGGCGCGCAAACCTCGGCCGCTACGGTGATCGAATGGTCGCCGCGGTGGAGTTGTACCTGGACCCGGACGCCACCCGCCGGATCCGGGTGCTCTGGGACGCCCTGGAGGCCGAGGGGGTGCAGAGCATGCGCTCGCTGCTGGAGCAGCGCCACCGTCCGCACGTCTCGCTCATGGTGGCGCCCCGTCTCGACAGGGAGCAGGTTGCCGAGGCGCTACAGGGGACGGTGGTGGCCGCCCCGCTGCGGCTCGACTTCCAGCACGCCGGCCAGTTCGTCGGTCGGGTCCTCTGGCTCGGCCCGGCGCCCACCCCGGAGTTGCTGGCGCACCACCGGCTGGTGCACGACCGGCTCGCCGCCGCCGGCATCGCCCTCGCCGAGCACTACCAGCCGGGGAGGTGGGTGCCGCACTGCACACTCTCCATGCGGGTGCCGAACACGCTGATGGCCGCTGCGGTGCGGCGCTGTCTGGAGGTGTTGCCGCTGGCCGCGACAGTGGTCGGCGCGGCGCTCACCGACCACGCGCGCGGCATCGCCCACCCGCTGCCTTGACCGCTCCTCGACTGCCGAGGCGTAATGTCCGGTTTGGCGGGCGACAGTCGGAAACCCGAAAACAAGCGGTGCGGATGCGGCCGGGCGTGGGAAGGTTCGAGTGGCTGTCGTACCGGTGGTGGGCTGCTAAGGCGGTCCGCCCGGCCGGTGTGACGCGGGGTCACCCCGCGCCACCCACGGCGGCTTCGACGAGGAGAGGCAGGGCCCATGCAGGCTCAGCGCAGGCCACCGCGCACGGAGCGGAGCCAGACCCGGGACGACCGGACCGGCGGCGGAATGACCGGGGCGGCCACGCCACTGACGATCTGGGCGGCCGCCGTACTGCTCGGCCGGATCAGTGCCGGCGACGACGACGTCGAGGACGAGCGGCACATCCTTCGCGGCATCGAGTGATCCCGGCCGCGCGGCTCAGAGCCAGCCGCGCCGCTTGAAGATCACGTAGAGGGTGCCGCAGACCAGCAGCATCAACAGCAGCGCGAAGAGGTAGCCGAAGCGCCAGTTCAGCTCCGGCATGTGGACGAAGTTCATGCCGTACACGGTGCCGATGAGCGTGGGAGCGAAGAGGATCGCCGCCCAGGAGGAGACCTTCTTCAGCTCCTCGTTCTGGCTGTAGCTGGCCGCGGTGAGGCTGCGCATCTCCTCGTTCTGCTGCTGCGAGACGAGGGTGGCGTTGACGGTGAGGATGTTCTGCAACAGGTGCCGGAAACCGTCCACCCGCTCCACCACCTGGGTCAGGTGGTCGGTCACGTCGCGAAGGTAGCGGCGCAGTTCCTCGTCGGCGCTGGCGCTGCCGGCGCCGTCGGCAAGCGCGTCGAGCACGCTGAGCAGCGGGCGGGCGGCCCGCTGGAACTGGATGACCTCGCGGCTGAGCCCGTAGATGCGGCGGCTGGCGTTCGGGTCGCCACCGAACACCTGGGTCTCGATCTCGTCGATGTCGTTCTCCAGCCCGGCCACCACCGGCGCGTACCCGTCGACGACCTGGTCGAGGATCGCGTACAGGACCGCCTCCGGCCCCCGGGCGAGCATCTGCGCCTCGGTCTCCAGCCGCCGCCGCACCGCGGCCAGGTCGGGCGCCTCACCGTGTCGGACGGTGACCACGAAGCCCGGGCCGATGAACAGGTGCAGTTCGGAGAACTCGACCTCCTCCCGGAGGTCGTCGTAGCGGGCGGCGCGCAGCACCACGAACAGGGTGTGCCCGTACCTCTCCAGCTTGGGCCGCTGGTGGGCGTTGATCGCGTCCTCGACCGCCAGGTCGTGCAGCCGAAACTCGCGGGCCAGCGAGGTGATCTGCTCGATGTCGGGTCGGTACAACCCGATCCAGGCCATCGCGCCGTCCTGCTCCTGGAGGCAGCGGTACGTCTCGGCGAGGCCGGACGGCGAGGCGAACCGGTGCCCCCTGATGTAGACGGCGCTGTCCACTACGCCAGCGGCGGGTGGATGGGGCGACTCCGTCGATGGCGGCACGCCGACCCTGGTCTCGTACTCGTCCAGTTGGCGACCGAACCCATCACCTGAGCGGGAGCGCCGGCCACCGACCATGCCCTGTCCCTCCCCCGGTGACGTCCGGTGCGGCGTGATTCCGCGAACCCGGGGGCGCTGCTTCCCCCCTGTATCTGACCCGAAACCCGTGCTGACGCCGGGCGAGTTCCGGGCACCGGCGGACGGGCACGCCCCGGCGGGCGGATACTCACGGTGACCATGGGCGGGATGACGGGGGACGCGCCGATGGAGGTCAACAGGCGCGCCGGTCGGTTGCGGGGGTGGCTGCTCGACGCCGACTCGGACCAGGCCGCGCAGCACCCGGGACCAGGCGGACGTCCGCCGGAGCACCGGCACCACCCGTGGTGGAAGGTGATGTGCCTGACCGGGGTCGACTACTTCTCCACGCTGGGTTACCAGCCGGGCATCGCGGCGCTGGCCGCCGGGGCGCTCTCACCGGTGGCGACCCTGGTGCTGGTGCTGGTGACCCTGCTGGGGGCGCTGCCGGTCTACCGACGGGTGGCGGTGGAGAGCCCGCACGGTGAGGGTTCCATCGCGATGCTGGTACGCCTGCTGAGCTACTGGCCGGGCAAGTTGCTGGTGCTGGTGCTGCTCGGTTTCGCGGCCACCGACTTCATCATCACCATCACCCTCTCGGCCGCCGACGCGACGGCGCACATCGACGAGAACCCGTTCTGGCCGAGCGGGCTCAAGGATCACGAGGTGCTGGTCACGCTGCTGCTGGTGTCGCTGCTGGGCGCGGTGTTCCTCAAGGGATTCACCGAGGCCATCGGGATCGCCGTCGTCCTGGTCGCTGTCTATCTGACGCTGAACGCCGTGGTGGTGGCCGACGCGCTCTGGCGGGTGGCGACGCATTCGAGCGCGGTCGGCGACTGGACCACGATGCTGACCACCGGGCACGGCGATCCGTGGTTGGTGGTCGGGCTGTCGCTGTTGGTCTTTCCGAAGCTGGCGTTGGGTCTGTCCGGCTTCGAGACCGGGGTGGCTGTCATGCCGAGCGTACGGGGTGACCCGCAGGACTCGGAGGCACGACCGCTGGGCCGGATCCGTGGCGCCCGCCGGCTGCTCACCACAGCAGCCGTGATCATGAGCGTCTTCCTGATCACCAGCAGCGTGACGACCACAGTGCTCATTCCGCCGGAGGCCTTCCAGCCGGGCGGGCCGGCGAACGGGCGCGCGCTGGCCTACCTGGCGCACGCCCACCTCGGCGAGGTGTTCGGCACCATCTACGACCTGTCCACCATCGGAATCCTCTGGTTCGCCGGGGCGTCGGCGATGGCTGGCCTGCTCAACCTCGTACCGCGCTACCTGCCCCGCTACGGCATGGCGCCTACCTGGGCGCGAGCCGTCCGGCCGCTGGTGCTGGTCTTCACCGCGGTGGCGTTCCTGATCACGATCGTCTTCGAGGCCAGCGTGGACGCGCAGGGCGGCGCGTACGCCACAGGGGTCCTGGTGTTGATCACCTCGGCCGCGACGGCGGTGACGCTCGCGGCGCTGCGGCAGCGTCAGCGCGGCCGGACCATCGCGTTCGGGGTCATCGCGGTGATCTTCGTCTACACCACTGTCGCGAACGTGGTGGAGCGTCCGAGCGGCGTCAAGATCGCGGCCTGTTTCATCGGCGGGATCGTCCTGGTGTCGGTGCTGTCCCGGCTGATGCGGGCCTACGAGCTGCGCGTCGACCACGTCGAGCTGGACCACGCCGCGGCCCGCATGATCGACGAACGCGCCGGACGACGGATTCGCCTCATCGCGCACGAACCCGACCGGCGCGACGAGACGGAGTACCGCGCCAAGCTGGCGCAGACCATGGCGGACAACGACTTTCCCGACGACAGCGACGTCATCTTCGTCGAGGTCACTGTCACCGACCCGTCCGACTTCGAGACCGAGTTGCTGATCCGCGGCAGTGTGGTCGACGGCCGCTTCCCGGTGCTCAGCCTGGCCAGCTCGTCGGTGCCCACCGCGCTCGCCGCCCTGTTGCTGGAGATCCGCGACCGCAGCCGTCGGCGCCCCCACATCTACTTCGAGTGGTCCGAGGGCGGCCCCACCCGCAACTTCCTGCGCTACCTGGCATTCGGACAGGGCGCCATCGCCTCGGTGACCCGGGAGATCCTGCGCCGCCAGGAGCCCGACCCGCACCGTCGACCGCACGTGCACGCCGGCTGACCTGCGAGCCGGCGGACCGTCGCGCGGCGTGAGCGTGGTCATAACGACTGGACGATCCACAGGTTCGTGCTGCTAGCCTCGGCGCAGGTCATGAGTGCCAGCGCGAAGCCCCGGCTCGCTGGCCGGCAACCCTCCTCCGCGGTGGGGTGCCCCGGGTGAAGACCAGGCACCGGCAGGACGTCGGTGCAAGCGTGGCCTGGCACCCAGGTCAGCACAGACCCGGGAGAACCATGCGCATCCTCAGCACCACACCACCGACCGACGTCGCGGACTCCCGCACCGGTCGACCCTCGCCCGCACTGATCCGGCGACGGCACGTGGACATGATGCGAATGTGCAGCGCCGCCTGTCGCGGCACCGCGCTCTAGCACCCCCTTCCCCAGCTCTTTCCCACCGGTACGCCCATCGGGGCGCGCCGTCGGTGGCGCACGTCCGTGCGCGCCGAGACACCACCCTTCGGAGACACCAGTGCGATTCCTTCCTGCCCTGACCCGCGCCGCCGCCCTGGGCGCCGCCACGATCCTTGCCGCCACCGCCCTCACCGCCTGCGGCGACGACAGCTCGTCCGACGCCACCGCCAACCCGTACGGCCTGGCCCAGGCGGGTGTGCTGCGCGCCGGAACGCTGACCGACGCCCCGCCGAACGTGTACCTCAAGGACGGCAAGTTCACAGGCTTCGACAACGACCTGCTGACCGCCGTGGCCGGCAAGCTCGGCCTCACCGTCGAGTTCGTCGGCACCGACTTCTCCGCGCTGCTCAGCCAGGTCAACAACCGCAAGTTCGACGTGGGCAGCTCCTCGATCACCATCACCGAGGCCCGCAAGAAGACTGTCGACTTCGGCGACGGCTACGACTTCGGCTACTTCGGCCTGGACGTCCCGGCCGGCTCGCCGATCACCGGCTTCGACCAGCTCGCCGGCAAGCGGGTAGTGGTGGTGCAGGGCACCGTCCAGGACGACTACGCCAGCGGCAAGCAGCTCAACCCGGTGCGGGTGCCGGACTACAACGGCGCGATCAACCAGCTCAAGGCGGGCACCGCCGACGCCTGGATCGCCCCGGCGGAGATCGGCGAGAAGTCGGCCACCGACAGCAACGGCAAGATCACCGTAGCGGCCAAGGAGCTCAGCCCGGCACCGACCGCGTACGCCGTGGCCAAGGGGAACGACAAGCTGCGCGAGGCGCTGAACAAGGGCCTCGACGAGGTCGTCGCCGATGGCACCTGGAGCCGGTTGCAGGCGCAGTACTACCCGGGCCGGCCGATCCCGGCGGACTTCACGCCGGGCAGCGGCACTGTGCAGGCCCCGTCCGCGTCGGCTGCGCCGTCGGCGTCCGCGTCGACCGCGTCCTGAGCCGGTGACGAGCGAGCGGGGCGGTAGGAGGAGCGACCGATGGATCCGTTGAGCACCCTGTGGGAGACCTTCTTCGACTGGGACGCGATGCGCGAGGCACTGCCCGAGATGCTGACCGTCGGGTTGCCCAACACGCTGATCCTGGCGGTCTCCGCCGCCCTGCTCGGCTCGGTACTGGGCCTGCTGCTGGCCGTCGCCGGGATCTCCCGCAGCCGCTGGCTGCGCTGGCCGGCGCGGGTCTACACCGACGTGTTCCGAGGGCTGCCGGCCGCGGCGACGATCCTGCTGATCGGCGTCGGGCTGGCCCCGCTGGGCATGCAGGTCTGGGGGCCGGACCCCTACCCGTTGGGCATCCTGGCGCTGTCGCTCATCGCCGCCGCGTACATCGGGGAGATCTTCCGCTCGGGCATCCAGTCGGTGGAGGCCGCCCAGTTGGAGGGCTCGCGGGCGCTCGGCTTCTCCTGGGCAGAATCGATGCGGCTGGTGATCATTCCGCAGGGCATCAGGCGGGTGCTGCCAGCCTGGGTGAACCAGCTCATCGCGCTGATCAAGGACTCCAGCCTGGTCTACTTCCTCGGCCTGGTGGCCAGCCAGCGGGAGCTGTTCCGGATCGGGCAGGACTACGCGGCCACCACCGGCAACGAGTCGGCGCTGCTGCTGGCGGGGCTCTGCTACCTGGCGTTGACAGTCCCGCTGACGCACGTCGTCAACTGGATCGACAGGCGGCTGCGCAACGGTCGGCCGGCCACCGCGTCGACCGAAGAGGACGACGACATCGCGTCGTACGCAGCGACGGAAGGAGATCGGCGATGACCACCGCCACGACGACATCGGTCAGCCTCGACGTACGCGACGTGCACCTCGCCTTCGGACCGAACCGGGTGCTGCGCGGCGTCGACCTCTCGGTGCCCCGGGGCGCGACGGCCTGCGTCATCGGGCCGTCCGGGTCGGGTAAGTCCACCCTCCTGCGCACCATCAACCGGCTGATCGAACCGGACCGGGGCGACGTGCTGCTGGACGGGCGCAGCGTGCTGAGCGACGACCCGGACGCGTTGCGGCAGCGGGTGGGCATGGTGTTCCAACAGTTCAACCTCTTTCCGCACATGAGCGTGCTGCGCAACGTCACGCTGGCCCTGCGCCGGCTGCGCAAGCTCGGTGCGGACGAGGCGGAGACCGTCGCCCGGGCCCAGTTGGAGCTGGTGGGGCTGGCCGGCAAGGCGAACTCCCGGCCGGCGCAGCTCTCCGGTGGTCAACAGCAGCGGGTGGCGATCGCCCGCGCGCTGGCGCTGCGGCCCGAGGTGATGCTCTTCGACGAGGCCACCTCGGCGCTCGACCCGGAGTTGGTCAAGGGCGTCCTCGCGGTGATGGCCGACCTGTCCGCCGCCGGCATGACCATGGTGGTGGTGACCCACGAGATGGGCTTCGCCCGGCAGGTCGCCGACACCGTCGCCTTCATGGACCGGGGCGTGGTGCTGGAGGCCGGCCCACCCGAGGCGATCTTCGAGCGGGCCGAGCATCCGCGGCTTCGCCGGTTCCTCGACCAGGTGCTCTGAGCCCTCGATCACTCGTTGGGTCCGCGCCCCAGCAGCCGGATCTCCTCGTTGTCCAACGCGGCCTGGAGTTCCTGGAGCACCAGGTCGTCGATCTCCCGGTTGTCGCGCAGTCGGGTGACCTCGCGCCGCTTGTGGGCGAGGACGCCGAGGCGCAGTCGGCGCTCCAGCCGGCGCTCCTCGGCGGTGTTTCCGCCGCTCTCGTTGAGGTCCTCCAGATGCCGCCGGTACTCGGCCTCCAGCCGGCGCACCGAGTCATCCCGGGCACCGACCTCCGCGGCGACCTGCGGTAGGGCGGCCAGGCCCACCTCGGTGGCCCGCCGCCGGGCGTTGCGGGCCTCGTCGACGCGTTCCGGGTCGCCGCTCAACCCGGCCCAGCGCACCACCAACGGCAGGGTGGTGCCCTGAAGCAGCATGATCAGCACGATCACCAGCGCGGTGACGAAGATGATCAGATCGCGTTCGACCACCGGTCGGCCGTCGACCATCACCGTCGGCACGGCCAGGGCGGCGGCCAACGAGACCGCGCCCCGGAAACCGGACCAGCCCGCGACGGTCCCCACCCGCCAGGCTGAGGGACCTCGGCCGTCGTCGTCCACCATCCGGCGGCGTCGCAGCCGCGCCGACTGCGCGGTGAGGTAGATGAAGAGCAGCCGGGTGCCGATCACAACCACTGTGACCACCAGCACGATCAGCAGCGCCCGCTCGGGCGAGGTGCTGGTGATGCCCCGGACCGCGCGGGGAATCTGCGTACCGAGCAGGACGAACAACCCGCCGTTGATCAGGAAGGTGGACAGGTCCCAGAACGCGTACGCCAGCACCCGGGACCGGGCGCGGATCACCCGTGGGCCGGCGTAGGCCAGCACCAGGCCGGCGACCACCACCGCCAGCACACCACTGGCGTGCACGGAGTCGGCGAGTAGGAAGGCGCCGAACGGGGTCAGCACGCTGAGCGCGCCCTCGCGCAGCGGATCGTCGAGCCGTTTGCGGATCAGCACCACTGCGGCCCCCACCAGCAGACCCGCGACCACGCCGCCGACGCTGGCGCCGACGAACTCCTCGCCGATGCCCAGCACGCCAGGCTTGTCGCTGTGGCTGAGCAGACCCACTGCCACCGCGAAGACCACCAGCGCCGTGCCGTCGTTGATCAGGCTCTCCGCGTGCAGGGTGGTGAGCAGCTTCCGGGGCAGCCGCTTGGCCAGGCCGGTGACCGCTGCGGCGTCGGTCGGCGCGAGGACCGCGCCGAGCACCCAGGCGGCTGCGGGGTTCACCCCGAACGCCTGCGCGGCGAACGACACGGTGACCATGGTGAGCACCACCAGCACCACGGCGAGCAGCCCGATCACCGGCAGATTGGCCCGGATCTCCCGCAGGCTGATGGTGAGGCTCTCCCGGTACAGGATCGCCGGCAGGAAGATCAGAAGGACCAGGTCGGGTTCCAGGGTTACCTCGGACAGCGGCGGTGTGAGCCCGAGCAGTACGCCCAACGCGATGAGCAGGACCGGCGGGGCGACCCGGTACCGGCCGCCGAGGGTGGTGCCGACGAGGACGGTGAGGCCGAGCGCCACGATCAGGATGAGCGCCTCCACGCGTACACCCCCTCGGACCATGGCCGACGGCGGACGCGCCGGTGGTTCCATCTGACCGCACCCGCCGGTGCGTTCCGGCCCAAACCGGCAAGTCGCCAGGTAAGCAGGGGGGCTCAGGTTGGGTCGCCATCGCGGAAACGTGCGGTGAGCACCCGGGCGGTACGGCGGTGCTCGGCGGCTTCCTCGTCGCGGCCCAGAGCAGCGGCCAGATCCGCGAGGTGCCCGGCTACCGGGCCGACGGTGACCACTCCGCTGCCGGCGGCCAGTTCGGTGACGGCCGGGCGGAGCGCGGCGGCGACGCGTTCCATGGTCGGCCGGTCGTCGATGGCCAGCGCCGCCCGAGCGGTGAGGCACAGCCGCACCTCCCGCAGCAGGTCGTGCGGCCCGTCCGGCAGGGCCCGCAGTGCCGCTCGGGTGGCACTGCGGTCGCCGGCGGCGGCGAGCAGCAGGGGCTGCACCCAGGGCTCGTACGGGCCCCAGTCCAGCCGCGCCCAGCCCTCGTCGTCCGGCCCGGGAATCGGCCGCCCCTCGGCGACCAGGTGGGCGTCGCCTACTGGTGCGGCGTCGGCCAGGCGCAGGCCGAGCAGGGCGAGCGGCAGCAACCCCTGGGCCAGTCCCGGCATACCGTCGGCGGGTAGTCGTTCGGCGGCAGCGCGGTACGCCCGCGCCGCAGCGTCCGAGTCGCCGTCGAATGCCAGGCGCAGTGCGGCGTACCACCGGGTGAAGACGCCGACCAACGGCAGCTCGTACCGTTCGGCCAGGCGGTCGGCGGCACGCGCGTGCGCGTCGGCGGCGGGTCGGTCGGCCAGCGCACAGTTGGCCTGGACCAGAACGAGGTGGCCGAGCACCTCGAAGGTCACCAGGTGGTGCCGGGCGGCAAGCTCGACCAGTTCGAGGCCGATCCGGGCCCGCGTGTCGGCCAGACCGACGCGGTGGAAGGTGTGCATGAAGCGGGCGTTGAGCGCGAAGGCCACCAGCCCGGGATCGCCGATGTCGCGGGCGATCGTCTCGGCCTCGGCGGCGGCGCGGCGGCCACGATCGGTGGTGGTGCCGCGTAGCTCCAGCGCGAGGGTGCTCAGCAGCCGGCTGCGTTGCGCCGAGCCGGTCGGGCCGAGCGCGGTCAGGGCGTGTTCGGCGGCTCGGACGATGTGCCCGGAGAGCAGGTCGTCGTCGTTGCGCGTCCAACTGGCGGGCACGTCGAAGCCAGCCAGCGCCTGCTGGATCAGCAGGGGGTCGCCGGTGGTCTCGGCGACGGTGATCGCCTCGGCACGCCGTAGCCGCGCCTCGGCCAGCCGGCCCGTCACGGCCAGCGCCCGCCCCAGGCCGAGCAGCGCTGTCACCCGCCCACGCGGCTCGACACCGCCGGCCCTGTCGTACGCCTCGATCGCCTGGCCCCACAGGCGGGCGGCCTCGTGCGGGTTGCCGCCCCGTTCGGCCCGCTCGGCCGCCACCCGGGCGTACGTCGATGCCTCGGCGGCGTACACCGGCCCGCCGGCGCGCAGCAGGTGGTACGCGAGGGCCGCCGGCTCGACGGGTTCCCGCTGTCGCAACACCTCGGCGACGGCCGCGTGCCAGGCGGCGCGGCGCGGCGCGGACAGGTCGGCGTAGAGCGTGTCGCGGACCAGGATGTGGGTGAAGCGCAGCCGCCCGTCGGGCTCCCGTTCGGTGAGGAACCCGGCTGCCAGGGCGCCGTCCACGGCGTCCAGCGCTGTCGTCGGGTCACCGGCCAACACGCCCAGCACGTCCGGGTCGAGGTCCCGACCGAGCACTGCCGCCTGCCGCAGCACGGTACGGGTGGCGGCGGGTAGCTGCGCCAACCGGTGCCGGATCACGTCGCGTACCCCGGGCGGCACGGCGGCCAACCCCGCCTGCCCCGTGCTCTCGTAGAGCTGGGCCAGTTCGCGGACGAAGAACGGGTTACCGCCGCTGCGCTGGTGGATCGACCGGGCGGTGGCCGGGTCCAGTTCCGCCCCGACGATGGTGCCGGCCAGCTCGCCGGTCGCCGACGCGGGCAGGCCGGCAAGATACTCCCGGACCGGCTCCAGCCCTGCGGCGCGGGCCAGGGTGGCGGTCAGCTCCGGGCTGATCTCGGTGGCCCGGTAGCTGCCGAGGATCAGCACCGGCCCGCTGGCCGGCTGCGGGCCGGTGAGCAGTGCGGTCAGCAGGTCCAGGGTGTCGCCGTCGGCGCGGTGCAGGTCGTCGAGGACCAGCAGGACCGGCTTCCGGTCGGCGACCGCCGAGATCAGCGAGGCCACCGCGCGGTGTCGACGGAACCGCACTGTGGCGGGGTCAGCCGAACCGTCGGCCGGGTCGGCGGCGGGGGCGGTTGGGGCGGCGACGGCGGGGGCGGGCCCGGCGAGCGCGTCGGTGATCTGGGTCCACGGCCAGGCTGGTGGGGCGCCCTCGTACTCCGGGCTGTGTCCCCACGCCGTGGTCCAACCCTCGGCGGCGAGTCGCCGGGTCAGGGCCTCGGCAAGCGCCGTCTTGCCGGCGCCCGGATCGCCGCTGAGCAGGGCGAGCGTGGGCTGGCGGCGGCGGGACGCGGCCTCGGCGGAGTGTCGCAGCCGCTCCAACTCCGCGTCGCGGCCGACGAAGGGGCGCTGCTCGGTACGGACGGGTCGAACGGGCTCCCCGAGCCCGGGGGTGGCGGCCCGGTCGAGGGCCGGGGCGAGGTGCGGCGCCTGGGCCAGGATGTCGGCTTCCAGTCGTCGCAGCTCGGGCCCCGGGTCCACGCCCAGCTCGGTGACCAGGACGTGGCGGGCCTCCCGCAGCGCGGCCAGCGCGTCGCCCTGCCGGCCGGCGCGGTACCGGGCCGTCGCGAGCAGCCGCCAGGCGTCCTCGCGCAGCGGATGGCTGGCCAGGTGTGCCGGTAGGTCCGCGGCGGCCTCGTCCGGTCGGCCCACCGCCAGGAGCGCCTCCGCCCGCCGCTCGACGGCCAGCATCCGCAGCTCGTCCAGCCGGTTGATCTCCGCGACCGCCCAGGACTCGTTGGCGCAGTCGGCGTACGCGGGCCCGCGCCAGAGCCCGAGCGCCGACTCGAGCGCGGCCAGGGCCGGCGCGGGACGCCCGGCCGCCAGCAGCCGGGCCGCCTCGCCGACGGCCGCCTCGAACTGTCCGGCGTCCACAGCGTCCGGGGCGGCCTTCAGCGCGTACCCGGGCGGCTCGGTGACCAGGATCCGGGGTGCCTGGCGGGGTGGCCGGTCGGGTTCCAGGGCCCGGCGCAGGTCGGCCACGAAGGTCCGGATCGCGCCGACCGCGCCGTCCGGTGCGACCTCCCACAGGTCGTCGACGAGACGATCCACCGGCACCACCCGACCGTGGGCGATCAACAGCCGGCCCAGCACCAGGCGCTGCCGGTGTCCCCGCAGCGGGAGCGGGCCGCGCTCGGTAGCGGCGGTCACCGGCCCGAGTACGCCGAAGGTCACCGCGACGGGCGCCGTCAGCTGCCTGGTCATGGCACCAATCTAGGCCCGTGGCCTGGCCGGCACTGATCCGACGCTGACCGGCTGCTGATCACCGCCGGGCAGGCTCGGTGAGGTACGACGGCGACGGGCCGCTGCCCCCGCCGGCACTGCTCACCAGGAAGGTTCCCCGTGGACCCGAAGATCAACGGATTCGACTACCGACGCGTCACCGTCGCCGACGGGGTGACGCTCAATGCCGCCGTGGGCGGTTCCGGACCGGCGATCGTGCTGTTGCACGGCTTTCCGCAGACCCACCTCATGTGGCGGCACGTCGCCGCCGATCTGTCCGCCGACCACACTGTCATCTGCCCCGACCTGCGCGGCTACGGCGACAGTGACAAGCCCCTCGACACCGACGGCACCGGGTACGCCAAGCGCACAATGGCCGCCGACATCGTGGCGCTGGCCGGCGCGCTCGGTCACGAACGGTTCGCGTTGGCCGGGCACGACCGGGGCGCCCTGGTCGCGTTCCGCGCCGGCCTCGACCATCCGGCGGCGATCAGTCACTTGGCCCTGCTCGACGTGCTACCCACACTGGACATGTGGGACGTGTTGCACGGCGCCAGCGCCGCTGTGGCGTTTCACCTCTATCTGATGGCGCAGCCACCCGGCCTGCCCGAAGAGCTGATCGCGGGCAGCCCGGACGCCTTCTTCGGTCACTTCCTGGACGTCTGGACCCGTGATCCGGGCGCCCTGTCGGCGGAGGTGCGGGCCGCGTACCTGCGCGCGTCCCGCGACGCCGTTCCCTCGATCGTCGCCGACTACCGGGCGTCCGCCGGGGTCGACGTGACCCACGACGCCGCCGACCGGGCGGCCGGCAACCGGCTGCGGATGCCGGTGACGGTGCTCCAGCAGGACTGGGGTGCGGCGCTGGGCTACGACGCGGCGGCGGTGTGGCGGGCGTGGGTACCCGACCTGGACCACCAGACGGTCACCTGCGGACACTTCATGGCGGAGGAGGCCCCGGCGGAGGTGCTCCGGGCGCTGCGCGCCCTGCTCGCCCGTTGATCGATTGGCGACCCGGCCGCCGCCGTCACCCTGGGCAAGATATCCGACACTCATCGTCACCAGGTGGTCGTGCGGCCGGGTCGCCGCGCTGCACCCGTCCCACAGCCCCAAACCAGCCAGCAACGGACTCTGACCTGCGGGAATGCGACGTTACAGCAGGTGGACGCCAACCGGCCATCGGTGATACACAGGCAGATACCGGCAGCCAACGACGTCGAGTCCGCTCCATCTTCTCGCCCAACGACCGTCCACAGGCAACGCACCACTGGCCTCCGCCGCACGGACCGCAGCTCGACAGTCGCGACCCACCGAACGGCACTGGTCCACCGGGCGCTGCCGGACGCCGGTCCTCGACCAAGGAGTTGCCGTGGGAAACCTACGAATCCGATCCCGCCACCAGCCGTACGAGATCGCTGTCCTGGCCGCCGCACCGCTCTGCGGCATTCTCATGATGGCCCTCAACGTCCGGCCGACGTCCGTACAGACGTCGATGCCGCATCCCATCCAGGTCGCCTGGGAGTTGGGTCTGATCGCGGTGGGCGTGGGTGGACTACTGGGCATCCTCTGGCCCGGCCGGCTCTCCACCGGGCTCGGCCTCGAACTCGCGTCGGTACTGGTGCTCGGCACGCTCACCGGCATGTACTCGGTAGCCCTGTTGGTCATGTCGGGTCGAAATTCCATCGTCGCCACGTCGTTCGTGATCGCGGTGACGGTCGGGTCGCTCTGGCGGGCCGCGCAGATCGCCATCGATCTGCGTCGCCTGGCCCGAGCGTGCGAATTTGTGACCTACGAACAGTTGCAGGCAGGTGTCACGTGATTACCGCACCCGCACCGGCTGCACCCCACTGGGTGCAGGTGGCGCTCAGCGTGCTCGGCATCCTCGGCGGAGGCACCGGCTTGGCCGCCATCGCCACCGTCGTGGTGCAGCGCGGCAAGTTCAAGGCCGATGCCGCCGACACGCTCACCGAGGCCGCCCTCACGCTCGTGCAGCCGTTGCAGACACGGATCACCCAGTTGGAGGGCGAGGCGTTCAGCGCCCGGTCCGAGCTGGGCATGCTCCGCGAGCAGGTCAACCAGTTGCAGTTCGTGGTCCGGGTGCTCACCCGGACGCTGGACCGCTGGCGCGCCGCGATCCGTGCCCCCGACGCCACGCTCCGCAAGGTCCGAGCGGCGGTGGCGGAGTCCGACCGGATTCCCGGGATGGACCGTTGACCGCAGTGGGGTCCCCGTACCGCCCGGCCCGCGGCCGGCAGGCTCAGCCAGCACCACGAAGACGTTCGGCCAGTTCGCGCACCGCCGCCCGGAACTCGGGGTCGGTCTCGCCCGGATGGTGCCCCCGTAGCGGCGGCGCGGACCGCTCCCCCGGCGCCGGCAGCAGGTTCGGTGGGTCCCGCAACCGCCTGTCGACCTGGCCCGCCGGATCGGTCGGGTCCGGGGGTGGATCGCCGGGGCGGTGTGCGGCGAAGATCCAGCCACCGACCGGGTCGGTGTCCCGCCAGAGGTTGAGCCACCGCCACTCGACCCGCTCCCCTATCTCACGTAGCACCTTCTCATTGAGGTAGGCCGGGAAGAGCCGGGCGTACAGGCGGTCCAGCGGTGACCCGTAGGTGAGCAGCGCGACCCGTTGACGTACGCGCGGGGGCAGCCGCAGCACCGCGAGAGCGAGCAGCGCGGAGCCGTGGCTGTGCCCGCAGAGCAACACACCGACGTGCCGTTCGGCCAGTTGGCTGATCCGGTCGGCCAGTTCCGGCACCGCGCGGTCGGCGTAGCTCGGTGGTGCGAACGGGTGCGCGGCCCGGGGCCAGAAGGTGCCCAGGTCCCACAGGATGCCGACGTGCCGGCGGAACCACGCGGTCCGGTAGGCGAACACGCCGCCGGCCACCAGCGTGAGCAGCAACGCGGCGAGGAGAAAACTGCCCCCGCTGAGCCCCATCTGGACGGCGCCGGCCGGCAGCCCGAGCAGTTGCCGGGTCAACTCCTCCGGTTCGCGCCCGGTACGCCCCACCAGACTCGTGGCCAGTCCGACCACCGCGAGCACCGCGTACGCGGCGGCCAGCAGGCCCAACCACTCGGTGAACCGAGCCCGGGCGATCGTCTTCGTGGCCAGCCGTAGCCGCCCGACCGCCTCCGGTGGCACGACCGGAAAGTCACGGGCGGTGATCGCCGCCGCCGCACGCCGCCGGCGCCGCCGCGACACGACCGTCAACGCGCCACACACCAGCACCGCCGCGACCACGTGCAGGAAGAACGCCAGCAGCGTCCAGCGGTACGGCGACGGTGGCCCACCGTCACCGCGGTAGCCACCGAGCAACTCCCCCGTCTGGTAGACGAGGCCGGCGGAGAGCGCGCCGGTCAGGCCGACCGCGATGGCGGCGAGGACCGCCGCGCCCAGGCCACCCGGCAGCGCGGACCGGCCGCCCACCCGACCGCGCTGCCACAGCACCACCGCGCTGAGCAGCACCAGCAACATCATCTGGCCGAACAGCGCCACAGCCGCGAGCCCGTCGTAGCCGGGAAGCCCGGTCGCCGACGACCAGTCGCGCCGGTCGCTCGCCACCGTGGCGAGGGTCACCACGCTCAGGACGGCCGCCACGACGCCCGCCGTGCGGGCGGTCCAGGTGGCAGTTCGCGCGGTAGCCGCCCGGTCGATCAGTCCCGGAGCGGCGAGCAGACCGACGCAGGTCAGCAACACCGCCGCGCTGAGCGCCAGCAGCAGGGTCGTGGAGAACGTCGCGCCGCTGGCACGACGGGCCGTGAGCAGCACGACATCGAGTGCGGCGAGGGCTGCGGCCACGTGGATCGCGCGCAGCCGGTGCACCAGGGGCTCCACGGCCCACAGTGGGTTGTCGGCCGGGCCGGACCGACGGGTGCCGAGCAGGCGCAGGAGCGCTATGGCGGCGATCGGCAGGAACGCCAGCACTGCCAGTCGCTGCCCGACGTGCCGGCCGTCGAGCCCGGCCATGGTGTCGAAGGGCGGGCGGCAGCGGGCCGCACCGAGACACTGCCAGGCGAGCAGGTCGAGGGCGACTCCGGCGATGGACACCACGTACAGCACTGTGAGGTTGAGTGCGAGGAGCCGACACAGCACGCTGACCGCGGCGGCGCGGCGGCGACCGGTCGGGCGCATCCACACGGCCACGTTGCTGAGCATGAACGGCAGGAGGAAAACCATGGCGAGGGTCCGGCCGACGGTGCCCGAGGGCAGGTCCCCCCAGCGGTACGCCTCCAGCGTCACCCCGTCCGGGCCGACCCCGTCCGACCCGGCGGACCGGTGGAAGCCTCCGCTGCCGTCGCCGGCGACCTGCCGGACCTGCGGCTGGTCGAGGATGACCGTCGGGTCCGCCCCGGACACACCGTGCACCCGCAACTCCACCACGTCGTCTCGTCGCGGTTGGTCGCCGGCCATCGCCATCCTTCAGGCGATCAGGCCGGACGCCACGGTCCAGAGCCGCTCGGCGTTGCCCGGATCGACCGCGTACGCGGCCACGCCGCTGTAGTCGGCGGGCCGCTCGGTGACGACCGGGGCCTCGGCGCAGTCCTCGAAGTAGCGACCGCCGACGCCGTCCAGCAGCGGGGACGCCGCGAGCAACACCGAGGTCGCGGCGCCCTGTTGCGGGGTCTTGTGCATCTCCTTGGGCGACTTGAGCCCACCGGTGTGCTTCTGCAGGCCGGTCGCGATGGCGCCCGGGTTCAGCGCGTTGGAGTAGATGCCCTCGCCGGCCCAGCGGCGGGTGGCTTCCACGGCGAGCAGGGCCTCGGCGCTCTTGGACTGCCCGTAGGCCAGCAACGGGTCGTACGGCCGGAACGCGAAGTGCAGGTCGTCGAAGATCACCGGGGAGAAGAGGTTGCCGCTGGAGCTGACCGACACCACCCGGGCGCCGCCGGCTGCGGCGAGGGCGTCGTGCAGGCCGACTGTCAACGCGAAGTGCCCCATGAAGTTGGTGGCGAACTGCATCTCCCAGCCCTCGGCGGTGCGCTCCAGCTCGGGCAGCGCCATGATCCCCGCGTTGTTGACAAGGATGTGCAGCGGCTGGTCCCAACCGGCGACGAACTGGCGTACCGACGTCTGGTCGGCCAGGTCCAGCGCACGGACGGTGACCCGCTCCGCGCCGATGCTGGCCGCGATGTCGGCGGCGGCCTGCTCGCCCGCCGCGACCCGGCGGACCCCGAGCACGACCTCGGCGCCGGCGGCGGCGAGCGAACGGGCCGTCTCGATGCCGATACCGGCGGCGCCGCCGGTGATGATGGCCCGCTTGCCGCTCAGGTCGACCCCGGCGATGACCTCGTCGGCGGTCGAGGCGAAACCGAAGGGGGTCGTGATGCGCTCTGTCATTGCTGTCCCGTCTCTCGATCACGCTTACTCCGACACTGTCACCCCGACGGCAGGCGCTAGCCGGTTCCCTGTTTTTCCTGGTAGTGGCAGGACCAGGCTGGGCGGTCGGTGGCGGCTCCTACGATGGGCGGGTGAGCACGGCCGGCCCGCTGGGCGAATACCTGCGTGCCCGGCGCGAGCTGATCGGGCCGGGTGACGTCGGCTTGCCCGCGCACGGCCGTCGGCGGGTGCCGGGCCTGCGCCGCGAGGAGGCGGCGCTACTCGCCGGCATCAGCGCCGACTACTACCTCCGCTTGGAGCAGGGGCGCGACCGGCACCCGTCGACGCAGGTGGTCGAGGCGCTGGCGCGCGCGCTGATGCTGGACGCGGAGGCCGCGGCACACCTGCACGGCCTGGCCCGGCCGGTGCCGGCCCGCCGCGCGGCGCGACCCTCGGAGCGGGTGCCGGTGGGCATCCGGCAATTGGTCGGTTCGTGGGCTGAGACTCCCGCCTTCGTGCACGGTCGACACCTGGACGTGCTCTTCGCCAACCCCGCCGCGACCGCGCTGGCGCCGATCTTCACGACCGGGGTGAACCTGCTGCGCGCGGTCTTCCTGGACCCGAGCGTGCCGGCGCTCTATCCGGCTCTGACGGCGGTCGCGGCCAACGCGGTGGCTGGACTGCGCGCACAGGTCGGCCCCGAGGTGGACGACCCCCGCCTCATCGAGCTGGTAGAGGAGCTGACGGCCGGCAGTGAGCGGTTTCGCCGGTTGTGGGCCCGGCACGACGTCACGGCCCGTGCGGGCGGCGGGGTGCGGGTGTTCCAGCACCCGGAGCTGGGCGAGTTGGCGCTGCGCTACGAGAAGCTCACGATCAGCGGCACCACCCAGTCGCTGGTGGTCTATCACGCCGAGCCGGGCAGCCCGTCGGCGCGCTCGCTGGCCCGGCTGGCTCGACGGGCAGCACGCTAGGGCCGGCTATCGGTTGGCCGCCCGCTCGGCGACCACCACCGCGATCCCGTCGAGAACACGTTGCAGCCCGAACTCGAACGCGTACTCCGGGCCGTACGCGGCGCCGTGCTGCTGGCCGGCCGCAGTGCCGACCCGGGACGCGGTCGGGTAGGCGCCGGGCTTCAGGAAGGTCTCCAACCAGGGCGCGTGCGACTGCCACCACTGACCGTCGGTCATGCCCGTCTCGCGCTCCAGGTCGACCACCTCGGAGGCGGCCCGGGCTGCGCTCTTGACGTGACCCAGCACAAGGGTGAGCACCGCGTCGACCTCGACGTCGGTGAGCCCGATGTCGACGATCGCGCCGAGCTCGTAGTCGTACTTGGCCATCAGGTGCGGGCCGAGCACCGGTCGGGTCGTCTCGGCCCGCAGCATCCAGGGATGCCGCTGGTAGAGCGCCAGATTGTCGCGGGCGATCCGTTCCAGCCTGGTCCGCCAGTCGCCCTCGACGGTGGGGCGCGGCATCTCGCCGTACGCGGTGTCGATCATGACGGCGACGAGTTCGGTCTTGCCCGGCACGTAGGTGTAGACCGACATCGTGCCGACCCCCAGCGCCTCACCGACCCGACGCATGGTCAGCGCGTCGAGCCCCTCGGCGTCGGCGATGTCGATCGCGACCCGGACGATCCGGTCGACGCTGAGCGCCGGACCCGCGCTGCGGCTGGTCGGCTCCCGGGTGCGCCAGAGAAGGGCCAGGCTGCGGGCCGGGTCCGCTGTCGCCTTGCGCTCACTCGCCATGGTGCGGCCATCCTAACAACGCGGCCGTACGCAGTACGCCCTCGCCGGCCCGCTCCCGGGTGGTCCGCGCTGTCGCGCCAAGGCGTGCGTCAGAGCGCCTCGCGGTCGTCGGACAGCGTCGGACCGGCAGCGGCGGGCACCAGGTGTCGGACCTCCGGCTCCCCGTCGGTCAACTCCCGGGCCCGTTGCTCGGCCGCGCGGTCCTCACCGGTCAACCGGCCACCGTGCTGGCGCAGGTGCTCGTCCCAGGACGGCACGAGATACACCTCGACGAACCGGTCCACCGTCTCGGCCGGGCGGAACAGCCCCCAGCGCATCGCGCCGGTCCGCTGCCGCGCGCCACGCACCAGGTCCATCGCCGCCAGGAACCGTTGGGTCCGCTCCGGGCGGACGGTGTACTGCACCATCACCAGCACCGGTCCCACCCCCGGGTCCGGCTCGTGCGCCAGGTGCAGTTGCGGCCAGTAGGCCGCCGGTTCCCGGTCCACCGACCGCAGGTCCGGCAAGGGCCAGATCCGACTCGTCAGGGTGCCGACGAGCATCAGCGCCGCCGCCGCCAGGTACGCGAGGAGCAGCCCGGCCATCTCGGCCACCAGACCCCACAGCAGCGCGCCGGCGGCCTGTCCACCGGCGAAGCACACCTGGTAGACGGCCAGGCCCCGGGCCCGTACCCAGCTGGGCAGGAAGAGCTGCATCTCGGCGTTGACGTTGGCCAGCACCGTCACCCAGGCCATCCCGGCGGGCAGCAGGGCCAGCAGCACCAGCGGCACCACCCGCACGGTGCCGACCACTGTCAGCGCCACTGTGAACAGCGCCCCGGCGATCAGCAGGAGCTGGTTGGCCGACAGCCGGGCGCGGATCACGGCCAACAACACGCCACCCGCGATGGCGCCCACGCCGAGGGCGGCCAACAGCACCCCGTACCCGCCCGAGCCCAGCCCCAGCCGCCGACTCGCCACCAACGGCAGCAACGCCCACAGCGCGCTGGCCGGAACCACGAATACCAGCGCACGGCGCAACAGCCGGCGGACGGTTGGCGAGTGGCGTACGTAGCGGCTGCCGGCGCGCAACGCGGCGGTGAACCGCTCCGGCACCTCGACCGCGCGCGCGTTACCGGGACGCCAGCGCCACAGCGCGTACGCGAAGATCCCGAAGGCGACCGCGTTGATACCGAATACCGGGGCGACGCCGGTACGGGCGATCAGCACGCCGGCCACCGCGGGCCCGACCGCCCTCGCCACGTTCACGCTTATCGAACCGAGCGCGGACGCCGACCGCAGTTGGTCCTGCGGCACCAGCTCCGGGATCACCGCCGCCCAGGCCGGCAGGGTCAGCGCCTGCCCGACCCCGAACGCGAAGGTGAGGGTCAGCAGCAGCGCCGGCGGCATCCGGCCGGTCAGGGTGAGCAGCGTCAACGCCACCGCCACCGCCACCAGGAAAAGCTGCACGGCGATCAGCAGGTGCCGGCGGTCGAAGCTGTCGGCCAGCACCCCGGCGGGCAACGCCAGCAGCAGCACCGGCAGCAGACTGGCGGTCTGCACCAGCGCGACAAGGGTGGAGGCGTTGGAGTGGTTGATCAGCAGCCACTGCGCGCCGACGGTCTGCATCCAGGTGCCGATGTTGGCGGCGAGCAGGGCAAGCCACAGGTTGCGGTAGACCGCCGTCCGCAGCGGCGCCCAGGCCGAGGCCGGACGGTCGGCGGGTCCGGCTGCGGCCGTCACCACCGCCCGTCCGCGCGCAGCACGCGCTCACCGGAGACGTAGAGGTCGTCGGGTTCGAGCAGCAGCAACCGGACGACCTCGGTGGCGACCTGTTCGGGCATGGCGTACACCTCGTCCAGGAACTCGGCGCCCACCCGTTCCTGTAGCCGCGTCGGCATCGGCCCGGGATGCAGCTGCATCACCTTGACCCGGTTGCTGTGCTGGGCCTCGGCCAGCGAGTCGACAAGGCTGTTGCCGTAGCTCTTGGTGGCCCGGTAGACGGGGATGCCGGGCCGGGGGGCCGCCAGCGCCAGAGCGCCGATGTAGACGACGTTGCCGTGGCCCTGTCGGTGCAGGTGCTGCACCGACTCCCGCAGCAGGTACGTGATGCCCAGAACGTTGATCTCCACGGCCCGGCGGATGTGTTCCACCGACAGGTCCCCCAGGTCGCCGCCCGCCCACATGGAGGCGCAGGCCGCCACCCCGTCGATCGTGCCGTAGCGCCCGACCACATCGGCGAACCCGTCGCGGACCTGCTCGTAGGAGGAGATGTCGCAGACGGCGCCGTCGCAACCCAGCTCGTCGGTCGCGGCGGCGACCTCGGCCGGCACGTCGCCGAACACCACTACCTGATGCTCGTCGACGAGCAGTCGGGCCACCGCGAGGCCGAGACCGCTGGTCCCGCCGACCACCACGAAGGTTCTGGCACCCATGTCTCTCCAGCCGCCGCCAGCACAGGTCACGCGGGCCGCGTGACGGCGCGTTCTTCCCGTTTCCGAACCCCGCACACCCGTTCGCGGGTATTGCTGGGCATACCCCGAAGAGTGGATCTGGACGGCTGGGGCACCCGGTCGCACCCGATTAGCGTCTTCTGCATGACCACGGAACACCCTTCGCACCTGGCCGAGGCGCTGCGCCGCCGCCGCTGGCTGATCTCCGCGTGGCCCTGGCGCGCGCTGGCCTACCTGGTGACCACAGTGCCGATCGCCGGCGTGCTCGGCGTCGGGCTGCTCGTCATCGGCGCGCCACTGCTGGCCGCCGTCAACGGGCTCCGCCAGCACGGCCGACCGCCGAGCATCGCACTGATGCTGTTCCTGGCGACCGGCAGCCTCACCCTGTTGGCGTTGGCCCCGCTGGTGAGCTTCCCGGTGGCCATCGTCGAGCGGTGGCGGGTCGGGCTCGTCGACGGTCGTCCACCGTCGCCGTCGCCGTGGCCGGGCCTGGTCGCCCGCTACCGCAGCGCCGCGACCTGGCGGGAGGTGGCGTACCTGTTCTGGCTGGGCGGGTTCGCTCCGGTCGCGTACTGGGTGTTCCTGGTGCTGGTGCTGCTCGACCTTGGAATGATCTCCAGCCCCTGGCTGGCCGGCGACGCCAACCAGCCGGTGGTGATCTGGCAGCCGATCGACAGCACCGGCGAGGCCATTCCGTACGCGATCGTGGGGGTGCTGCTCATCCCGGTTCTCTGGTATGCCGTCGGTCTGCTCGCCGCCGTCCAGGCAGCCGTGGCCCGGTGGTTGCTGGCCCACCCGGTGGACGCGGCGGCGCTGCGTGAGGTCACCCGCTCCCGCACCCGACTGGTCGGCGCGTACGAGGCCGAACGCCGCCGCATCGAGCGCGACCTGCACGACGGCGCACAGCCCCGGCTCACCAGCCTCACTCTCCAGCTGGGGCTGGCCCGGCTGGACGTACCCGAGGACTCCCCCGCCTCCCGACCACTAGCCGTGGCGCACGACCAGGCCCGGGGTCTGATGGTGATGCTGCGGCAGTTGGTGCACGGCATCCGCCCGCAGAGCCTCACCGACCTCGGCCTGGCCGGCGCGGTACGCGAGCTGGCCGACGCCGCCACCATCCCGGTCGCCGTGCACGCCGACCTGCACGACGAGTTGCCGGAGATCGTGGAGACCACCGCCTACTTCGTGATCTCCGAGGCGCTGGGCAACCTGGCTCGGCACGCCCGGGCGACCCGCGCCGACGTACGCCTCACCCGGGTCGGCGGTGACCTCGTCGTCGAGCTGACCGACGACGGCCACGGCGGTGCCGACCCGGCCCGGGGTACCGGCCTGACCGGGCTCGCCGACCGGGTCGCCGCCGTGGACGGCCGGCTGCTGCTCTCCAGCCCGCCCGGCGGGCCTACAGTGGTCCGGGTGGAGCTGCCATGTCGTCGGTGACCCGGGTCGTGCTCGCCGAGGACGAGGTGCTGCTGCGGGAGGGTCTGGTCGCGCTGCTGACCCGCTTCGACTTCACTGTGTGCGCGGCCGTCGGGTCCGCACCGGACCTGCTGGTGGCGGCCCGCGACCACAGACCGGACCTGGTGCTGACCGACATCCGGATGCCGCCGGGCCGCCGCGACGATGGGCTGCGCGCGGCCGTCGCGCTGCGCACCGAGCGACCTGACCTCCCGGTCGTGGTGCTCAGCCAGTTCGTGCAGACCGGGTACGCGGCGGCGCTGCTGGACAGCGGCGACGGCCAACGCGTCGGCTACCTGCTCAAGGACCGGGTCGCCGAGGTCGCCGAGTTCGTCGACACGCTGCGCCGGGTCGCCGATGGCGGCACCGCCATCGACCCGGACGTGGTCCGGCAACTGCTGCACCGCCCCCGCGACCCGCTCGCCGCGCTGTCCGCCCGGGAACGCGAGGTGTTGGCGCTGCTGGCCGAGGGGCGGTCCAACGCGTCGATCGCCGGCCGGTTGCACGTCAGCGAGGCGGCGGTCGGCAAGCACGTCGGCAACATCCTGCTGAAGCTCGACCTGCCCCCCAGCGACGACACCAACCGGCGGGTGCTCGCGGTCCTCACCTACCTGCGCGCCGACCCGGTGAGCTGACGGGCCGAGATCGGGCCCGACCGCCCCCGGCGTAGATTCCTTTCAGCGGTACCGGCGCCAGGTCAGGGCGCGGACCAGGGAGATGGGGGCACGGCATGGCGAAGGCGCTGCGGGTTGGTCTGCTGGGGTACGGGCTGGCGGGTCGGGTGTTCCACGCGCCGCTGATCGCCGCGACTCCAGGGCTGCGGCTTGACGCCATCGTGACCCGTGATCCGCAACGACGCGAGCAGGCGCGACAGCACTTCCCGGACGCCCGCCTGGTGGACGACGCCGACGATCTGTGGCGTACCCCGGACGCCCTGGACCTGGTCGTGGTGGCGACGCCGAACCGGCAGCACGTGCCGATGGCGCGCGCCGCGCTCGCCGCCGGCCTGCCGGTCGTCGTCGACAAGCCCCTCTCCCCGACCGCCGCGGAGGGCCGCGTGCTGATCGACGAGGCCACCGAGCGAGGGGTGCCGCTGACGGTCTTCCAGAACCGGCGCTGGGACGGCGACTTCCTGACCGTCCGCCGCCTGGTCGAGCAGGGCGAGTTGGGGCAGGTGCTGCGCTTCGAGTCCCGGTTCGAGCGGTTCCGTCCGACGATCAAGCCGGGCTGGCGGGAACTCGCCGGTCCGGAGGAGGCCGGCGGCGCCCTCTTCGACCTCGGCGCCCACCTCGTCGACCAGGCGGTGCAGTTGTTCGGTCGGGTCGAGCGGGTCTACGCGGAGGTGGACCGCCGCCGCGCGGGCGCGGCCGTCGACGACGACGCCTTCGTGGCGTTGACCCACGCCAACGGGGTCCACTCGCACCTGTGGATGGGCGCGGTGACCGCTCAGCTCGGGCCGCGCCTGCGGGTGCTGGGCGACCGGGCCGGCTACACCAGCTACGGGCTGGACGTGCAGGAGGCGGCGCTGCACGACGGTGGTCGACCGGACCAGCCGGGTTGGGGCGAGGTCCCGTCGGACCGCTACGGCCTGCTCGGCGTCGACGGTGACCTGCGGCCGGTGCCGACCGAACCTGGCGCGTACCAGAGCTTCTACGCCCAGGTGGCGGCTGCGCTGCGCGACGGCACGCCGATGCCGGTGGACCCCCGGGACTCGGTCCACACTGTCGAGTTGATCGAGCTGGCCCACCGGTCGGCGGCCGAGGGTGTGGTGCTGCCGGTCCCGACCGTCTGACCGGGCCGGAACACCCGGCCGGTCGGCACCTCCCGCCACCCGGGCTCCTGACGCGTACGCGAAAACCAGTGGAGCGGCGCCGTCGTGCGCCGTTACCGTGCTGCGCAACGTGGTCGTCTAGGCAAGGACGTGCCGTTGTACACCCTGTGAGACCTCCCGAGAGCTGATCTGTCGCGCGTCGCGCAGTTGCGCCGCGCTCCTTTTTGCTGCGGACTTCTCACTGAGACCGGTGTACTTCTGTGCTCAAAAATTGGGCCGTCGTGCCCACCTGCCTGCCCATCGTTCACCGCCGTTGCCACGCGTGCGCGTCCCACCGCCTTCGGGCGAGCGGCAAGTTCCGTGTCAACGCCAACCACAAGCTCCTCGACGTCTGGCTTCTCGCGCTCTGCACCGGGTGCGGGGAGACGGCCAAGCTCACAGTCCTGGAGCGGATGACGGTGCGCTCCATCCCACCCGAACTGCTGGACCGGCTCCATGCCAACGACCGGGGCCTGACCGCCGAACTGCTTCAGGATCCGGCCGTCCAGCACCGGAACCGGTTCGTCCTGGACTGGGACAACGCCTGGCGTCTCGACACCGGCGGATCGGAGCACCTGGACCTCGACGTGATCGACGTCGCGGTCCGCAACGCGGCACGGATCCCGGTCCGGCCGACCCGTCTGATCGCTGAGGGTTGCGGTCTGTCGCGGGGCGAGGTCGACCGACTGATCATGGATGGGACTGTCGTTTCGGCGTTCCGGTTGAGCGGCAAGCTCTCCGGCGACTTCACCTTCACGCTGAAGCGCTGAGCCCCTCGCTGGCCGACAGTGGGCCTGTCCGGCAGGACGCCGGGCAGGCCCTGTTGGCGGCGGGGTTGGGCGGCCAGCACGTTGATCGACTCGGTTTCCCTGAAAGCGCGGGGTCGGACCGCCTCCAGCACCGCAGTTTCACGGAAACCGAGTGGATCTTGCCTGCTGTCCGGTTCCGGTGGCCTCAGTCGGCGTTCTGCTCGGAGCGAGCGTCGTCCGGCGCGCGGGCGTCGTCGTCGGTCAAGGCGTCATCCGACGTCGTGGCCAGGTTGGCGAGCCGGCGCTCGGCCTCCCGGACCTCCTCGTCGAGCCTGGGGTTCTCCTCGTCGGGGCCCTGCGACATGTGCGACCTCCATCGGGCGCGACCGGCAGACCCACGTGTACCCGACCTGAGGGCGGAGACACGGAGGTAGCCACGACGCCTTGGTCACGTGATGGGAAGTAGCCGGGTGCTGGGCACGCACTGAAGGGCTCTGGAGAGGCCGTGGCGAGCTGGCGGCTGCCGTGTCGCGACAACTGCTCGCAACTGGATTCGGCATTGGTGCTTCTGGCCGACGTTGCTTCCGTCATGCTTCAGAAGCGGTGACCTGCGAGCTGGACATTCGGCAGCTGAACCACTGAGCGGTTGCGGCGGACCAACGTACCGAGCGCCGGGCCGGTCGGCGGGCGCGCCGGGCTGGAGCCCGGGAGCGTTGCCGACCCGGCCCGGTGCCGGATCAGCGCTGCTTTAGCTCGCGCCAGGATGGGTGGGTGCCGCGCCAGGCGTCGGCGAGGATGGCCGCCGAGGCCCGGCTTGGGCACTGCTGCACCCGCTCACGACCCGACGCCCCACCGATCTGGGCGCGGACCTCCCAACCCTGCCCGTCAGTACGGATGTACACGTCCCGGCGCCCGCGCGGGGTCGTGTCTCCGTTCCACCAGTGCTCCTCCACCTTCATTCGCCGACCGTATAGCAATTCCCGCGCCGAGGGTACGGCGCAGGTATGCCCGGACCGGGGCAAGGGCGACAATCCAGGCGCATTTCGGGCCAACCGTTGACGGTTCGAAACCATAACGGGCGGTTCTCCCGCTCCTGACTTGCGAATCAGGAACCCCGCCCCACTCTGCACCCTCCCCGCAACTCCCACCCCCAGACCTTGTTGATCAAGAGGTTCGCGTCAACAATCGCGTTCCCGGTGACGCGAACTTCTTGATCAACGCGAGACCGGCAGGGAGAGGGGGCGGCGCGGTCAGGTTTGGGTTGTCAGGAGGTAGTCGTCGGCTTCGGGGCTCCAGCGCAGGTCCAGTACGCCGGCGGTGGCGGCGGCCTTGCAGAACTGCAGAAAGCTGCGGTAGCCGAGCTTCTTCTCGCTGAAGTCGGGGCGGGCCCGGCGTACCTGGTTCTTCAACCCGGACAACGCCACCGGGTTGCCGCCGCTACCCAGGTCCGCCACGACGCCCCGGAGTAGGCCGAACGCCACCTCGCGGTCGCCGTGCTCGGGCAGCGAGACCTCGGGGTCACCCTTCGCCGGGCCCTCGGCCAGCTCGATCACGTTGCGCTCGGCGAGGTGGCGCAGCAGTTCGCCGAAGGTGCGGAAGCCGTAGTCGGACTCGCTGAAGGTGGGGTCCTTGCGCAGCAGGGTGCGCTTGAGCCGGGAGGCGGTGACCTCACCGTTGGCACTGCCCTGCAACCCGGCGACCGACTGGGCGACGAGCACGGCGAGGGCGTCCACGTCGCGGCCGGGCTCCTCCCCCGCCGGCCGGCGGTCCACCTCCGGCTCGTGCTCCCGCTCCGGCTCGGGTGGGCGTTGCTCCGCGCCGGCCTGGCGGGTGGCGGGACGGGCGCGGCGACCACGGGCCGGCGGGATGTCCACGCCCTCCAGCCGGTCGTAGTACAGGAACTCGTCGCACGCCGGGGGAAGCAGTCCCGAGGTTGACCCCTCGACCCCGACGCCGATGACCCGCTTGTTCAGCTCGCGCAGCTTGTGCACCAGCGGGGTGAAGTCGCTGTCACCACTACAGATCACGAAGGTGGAGATGTAGTCACGTTCGAACGCCAACTCGATAGCGTCGACGGCCATCTTGATGTCCGCGGCGTTCTTACGGGACGCGCCCATCCGCTGCGGGATCTCGATCAGCTCGACGTGGGACCGGGTGAGCATCCGGCGGTCCTCGTCGAAGTAGGACCAGTCGGCGTACGCCCGGCGGACCACCACCCGACCTCGTTCGGCCAGCGCGTCGGCGATGGGCCGGAAGTCGAAGGCCGCGCCACCGCGATGGTCGCGCGCCCCCAACGCGAGGTTCTCGTAGTCGAGGAAGAGGGCAATCCGGTCTTCTTGATCCACGCGGATCAGCCTACGCCGGGCGTGAGCTGGCTGGGGCGGGCGACGCGCGACACCTCAACTCGACGACCGTCCATTTCTTGCGGCCTGATAGTCGTTTATTTTCGTTGTTCGATAGGCGTCTTGCAGTGCCCTGTCTGGTGCTGCATCATGACGATCAATGTCGGGCGTCGGGGGAACGCCGGGCGGACCTCCACCACCACCCACCCAGGAGGGTCACCGATGTTTCGCAGCCTCACGCCGGCGCGGGGACGCCCCGGCCGGCCCAGCGGCACCGCCGTCGCGCTCGCGGCCGGTCTCGCCGTGCTGGTCGCCGGGCCCACCGCGGCCGCCGCCAGTCCACCCGGGTCCGCCGGCGCGCAGCCGGTGGTCACCCGGGCCGCCCTCGATCCGGCGCTGGTAGCCGGACGCGGCGCGGACGTCGACTTCCTCGAGCAGGAAGCGGAGAACGCCCGCACCAACGGCGAGATCATCGGGCCCGACCGGTCCGCCTACACGTTGCCCGCTGAGGCTTCCGGCCGCCGCGCGGTCCGGCTCACCCCCGGGGAGTACGTGGAGTTCGTCCTGCCCAGCGCGGCGAACGGGATCACCGTGCGGTACAGCATCCCGGACGCGCCGCAGGGCGGTGGGATCACCGCGCCGCTCAAGGTCGCCGTCAACGGCAAGCACCTGCGCACCATGACGCTGACCTCGCAGTACTCGTGGCTCTACAACCAGTACCCGTTCACAAACGACCCGCAGGCCGGGCTGCTGCACCCAGACTGGTGGATCACCGAGTGCCAGTGCGTGCCGTCGGCCACCACGCCGTACCCGAGCATCGACAAGCCGTTCCGGCCCACCCACTTCTACGACGAGCAGCGGCTGCTGCTCGGACGTACCTACCGGGCCGGCGACACGGTCCGGCTCACCGCGCCGCCCGGTAGCGCCGCCGCCTGGACCGTCATCGACCTGCTCGACTCCGAGTTGGTCGCGCCGCCGCACGTCCGGCTGCTCGCCGCGAACGTGCTCGCGTTCGGCGCCGACCCCACCGGCCGGCGGGACTCCGCCGACGCGCTGGACCGGGCCATCGCCTTCGCTCGGCGCGCCCACTTCAAGGTGTACATCCCGCCGGGCACCTACCAGGTCAACCGGCACATCATCGTCGACGACGTGAGCATCGAGGGCGCCGGCAACTGGTACACCACCATCAAGGGCCGCGAGGTCGCCCTGCCGACCCCCGCGCCGGATGGCTCGGTGCACACCGGAGTCGGGTTCTACGGACGGGACGCCGCCGACGGCGGAAGCCGTAACGTGCACCTCTCCGGCTTCGCCATCGAGGGCGACGTGCGGGAGCGCATCGACACCGACCAGGTCAACGCGATCGGTGGGGCGATGAGCGACTCCACCATCGACGGGCTCTACCTGCACCACACCAAGGCGGGCCTGTGGTTCGACGGCCCGATGCGCAACGTCCGGGTCACCAACAACATCATCGTCGACCAGATCGCCGACGCGCTCAACTTCCACACCGGCGTGACCGACTCCCTGGTTGCGCACAACTTCGTCCGCAACACCGGCGACGACGGCCTGGCGATGTGGTCGGAGAAGACGGCCAACGCGCGGAACACGTTCGACCACAACACAGTGCAGTCACCGACACTGGCCAACGGCATCGCCATCTATGGCGGCACCGACACCACCGTCTCGCACAACCTGGTCGCCGACCCGGTACGCGAGGGCAGCGGTCTGCACGCCGGGGCCCGCTTCGGCGCGGAGCCGTTCACCGGGTATCTGCGGTTCACCAACAACACCACAGCCCGCGCCGGCACGTACGAGCTGAACTGGAACATCGGGTTGGGCGCGATCTGGGTCTTCGCCCTGGATCGCAGCATCGAGGCGCCCATCGAGGTGACCGGCGACGCGTACCTGGACAACACGTACAACGCGATCATGCTGGTCAGCGACTGGCCGGTGAAGGATCTCTACTCGATCTCCGATGCGCGCTTCCGGGACGTCCGGGTCGACGGCACCGGCACCTCGGTGGTCAGCGCCCGCGCGGCCGGGTCCGCCTCGTTCGCCAACGTGGACGCCCGCAACGTTGGCGCGGTCGGCGTGAACAACTGCGGATCGTTCCACTTCACCCCGGCCGGTTCGGAGTTCACACTGACCGACCTCGGCGGCAACGACGGCGGGTGGCTCGCGCCGTGGCTGCTGCCCAACACCATCACCTGCGACGACCGGCCGCCCGTGTCGCCGCCCCCGCCTCCCGCGCAGTGGTCCCGAGGCTGGCCGGGATGTGCCAGAGGTAGATGGTGACCGCTCGAGCGTTGACCACCCGGAGCACGGCGCCCAGCGGCACC
>NZ_JBEZGJ010000017.1:0-66866 GCF_040649965.1 Micromonospora sp. NPDC048843 | reverse complement strand
CCAGCGGCGTGCCCAGCCCTCCTCGAGCCCGTCCACTGTCGGACGCTCGGGAACGCCGGCAAGGCTGGGGGCGGCGCTGTCTGCATCCCCGGGTTCGCGAACCTGTCTCAGTTGACCTATCTTCAGAGGGTCGCTCGCGTGGGAGGGGGTGTCGGGGTTGGGTCTACGGACCTTTATCGAGGGTTGGCCGGTCTATCGCCAGCTCACCGGCACGGACCCGTTGGGCCGGGGTGCCGCGGCGAAGTCCGACGGGTCCCGCGCGCTCACCGCCCGTACCGATACCGCCGACAGCGTCGCCCGGTCGGTCTGCCCGTACTGCGCTGTGGGTTGTGGTCAGCGGGTGTTCGTGAAGGACGGGCAGGTCAGTCAGATCGAGGGTGATCCGGACAGTCCGATCTCGCGGGGTCGGCTCTGCCCGAAGGGTTCGGCGAGCAAGAGCCTGGTTACCAGTCCGCTGCGGCAGACAACGGTCCGCTACCGCCGGCCGTACTCGACGCAGTGGGAGGATCTGGAGCTCGACACCGCGCTCGACATGATCGCCGACCGGATCCTCGCCGCCCGCGAGCAGACCTGGGAGGACGTCGACACGCAGGGCCGGCCGCTCAACCGGACGCTGGGTATCTCCAGTCTGGGTGGGGCGACGCTGGACAACGAGGAGAACTACCTCATCAAGAAGTTGTTCACCGCGATGGGGGCGCTGCAGATCGAGAACCAGGCCCGCATTTGACACTCCGCCACCGTCCCCGGTCTGGGGGCCAGCTTCGGTCGTGGCGGTGCGACGGATTTCCAGCAGGACATCGCCAACGCTGACGTGATCGTCATCCAGGGTTCGAACATGGCTGAGGCGCACCCGGTGGGTTTCCAGTGGGTGATGGAGGCCAAACGCAAGGGTGCGAAGGTCTTCCACGTCGATCCACGGTTCACCAGGACGAGTGCGGTCGCTGACGAGTACCTGCCGATCCGGGCGGGCACCGACATCGCGCTGCTCGGTGGGGTGGTGCGCTACATCCTGGACAACGAGTTGGACTTCCGGGAGTACGTGCTCGCGTACACCAACGCGGCGACGATCGTCAGCGAGGAGTTCAGCGACACCGAGGACGGCGACGGCTTCTTCTCCGGCTTCGACCCGGCGACCGGCACCTACGTGCAGGACAGTTGGCAGTACGAGGGGCACGAGGACTCGTCGGGCAGTGGGCACACCGAGCAGGAGCGGGACAGCGCCGCGGGGCTGACGCACGAGTCGCACGGCGCGCCGGTGGGCGGGCAGACCCGGCGCGATGAGACGTTGCAGCATCCGCGCTGCGTCTATCAGATTCTCAAGCGACACTTCGCCCGTTACACCCCGGAGATGGTCGAGCGGGTCTGCGGCATTTCGCAGGCGCAGTTCCTGGAGTTGGCGCGGGCGTGGACGGCGAACTCCGGCCGGGACCGCACCGGCATGCTGATCTACTCAGTCGGCTGGACGCAGCACAGTGTGGGTGTGCAGTACATCCGCACCGGCGCGATCATCCAGCTGTTGCTGGGCAACATGGGCCGCCCGGGTGGCGGGGTGATGGCGCTTCGTGGCCACGCCAGCATCCAGGGCTCGACCGACATTCCGACGCTGTTCAATCTGCTGCCCGGTTATCTGCCGATGCCGCACCACGCCGAACACCCGAGCTTCGACGAGTGGGTGGACAGCATTCGCCATCCGGGGCAGAAGGGGTTCTGGGGTAACGCGCGGTCGTTCGCCGCCAGCCTGCTCAAGGCGTACTGGGGTGACGCGGCGACGCCGGAGAACGACTTCTGCTACGGCTACCTGCCCCGGCTGACCGGTGATCACGGCACGTACCAGCAGGTGCTCAACATGATCGACGGGAAGATCAAGGGGTACTTCCTGCTCGGGCAGAACCCGGCGGTCGGCTCCGCGCACGGTCGCGCGCAGCGGCTCGGGATGGCCAACCTCGACTGGTTGGTGGTCCGGGACCTGTTCATGATCGAGAGCGCGACCTTCTGGCAGAACGGCCCGGAGGTCGCCACCGGGGAAATCGTGCCGGAGGAGTGCCGCACGGAGGTGTTCTTCCTGCCCGCCGCCTCGCATGTGGAGAAGGAGGGCACGTTCACCCAGACGCAGCGGTTGTTGCAGTGGCGGGAAAAGGCCGTCGAGCCGCCGGGCGACGCCCGCTCCGAGCTGTGGTTCTTCTATCACCTGGGTCGCAAACTGCGGGAGAAGCTGGCCGACTCGCCGCTGCCGCGCGACCGCGCGTTGCTCGACCTCACCTGGGACTACCCCACGCACGGTCCGTACGCGGAGCCGAGCGCCGAGGCGGTGCTGCGCGAGATCAACGGGTACGACGTGGCGACCGGCAGCCCGCTGTCCGGTTTCGCCGAGGCCCGCGCTGACGGCTCCACTGCGATCGGTTGTTGGATCTACAGCGGGGTGTACGCCGACGGGGTGAACCAGGCGGCCCGGCGCAAGTCCCGGCACGAGCAGGACTGGGTGGCCGCCGAGTGGGGTTGGGCGTGGCCGGCGAACCGGCGCATCCTCTACAACCGTGCCTCCGCCGACCCGGACGGCAACCCGTGGTCCGAGCGCAAGCGTTACGTGTGGTGGGATGCGGAGAAGGCCGAGTGGACCGGTTACGACGTGCCGGACTTCGAGAAGACCAAGCCACCGTCGTACCGGCCGCCGGCCGGCGCGTCCGGGCCGGAGGGCATCGCGGGCGACGACCCGTTCGTCATGCAGGGCGACGGCAAGGGCTGGCTGTACGCGCCCAGCGGTGTCCTGGACGGGCCGCTGCCGACGCACTACGAGCCGGTGGAGTCGCCGGTGCGCAACCCGCTCTACCGACAGCAGGCCAACCCGACCCGCAAGATGTACGCACACCCGGTGAACTCGGTGAACCCGAGCCCGCCGCAGGAGCACGGTCAGGTGTTCCCGTACGTGTTCACTGTCAGCCGGCTCACCGAGCACCACACCGCTGGTGCGATGAGCCGGACGGTGTCACCGCTGGCCGAGCTGCAACCGGAGATGTTCGTCGAGGTGTCCCCGGCCCTGGCCGGCGAGGTCGGGCTGACGCATCTGGGCTGGGCACACCTGGTCAGCGGCCGTGCGGTGATCGAGGCGAAGGTGCTGGTGACCGATCGGCTCACCCCGCTGCGAGTGGACGGTCGGATCATCCACCAGGTGTGGTTGCCGTACCACTTCGGTTTCGAGGGCCTTGTCACCGGTGACTCGGCCAACGATCTGTTCGGCATCAGCCTGGACCCGAACGTGCTGATCCAGGAGAGCAAGGTCGGCACCTGCGACGTCCGTCCCGGGCGACGCCCGAAGGGCGCCGAGCTGCTGGCTCTCGTCGTCGACTACCGGCGACGGTCCGGCGACCTCAGCCCGCACTACCCACCGCAGGTCACGACCGACTCCGCCGACAGCGGCCCGGACCAGGAGGTCTGACCCATGCCCCACGCCAACGCCCTGTACGGGCCGCTGGACCCCGCGCCGGACGCCGGCTACGAGAACCCGCCACCGCGGATGGGGTTCTTCACCGACACCAGCGTCTGCATCGGATGCAAAGCGTGCGAGGTGGCCTGCAAGGAGTGGAACGGCGTCCCCGAGAGTGGGCTCGACCTGCTGGGCATGTCGTACGACAACACGGGCGCGCTGACCGCCAACTCCTGGCGGCACGTCGCGTTCGTGGAGCAGCCCCGCTCGGCCGGCTGGGCGACCCCGGCGTTCGCGGGGGACCCGGACGGGCCGGCGATCAGCCCGGTGACGGCGGCGGTCGGCGCGCGTACCAGCACCGACACCGGAACGGACCCCGGCCTGGACACCGGCTCGCCCGCCGCGGCGGCCCGCATGTCGGGCGGGCCGGAGTTTCTGGGGATGCCGGGTGCGCAGCCGCCGGGGAAGGGCTCGGGCGCGGAGGAGCGCACGGATTTCCGCTGGTTGATGATGTCGGACGTCTGCAAGCACTGCACGCACGCGGCCTGCCTGGATGTCTGCCCGACAGGTTCCCTGTTCCGGACCGAGTTCGGCACAGTGGTGGTGCAGGAGGACATCTGCAACGGGTGTGGGTACTGCATCTCGGCGTGTCCGTACGGGGTGATCGATCAGCGTAAGGACGACGGTCGGGCGTGGAAGTGCACGCTGTGCTACGACCGGCTCGGTGCGGGCATGACGCCGGCGTGTGCGCAGGCGTGTCCGACGGAGTCGATCCAGTACGGGGAACTGGACGAGTTGCGGGAGCGGGCCGCCGCGCGGGTGGCGAAGCTGCATGAGCGGGGCGTGCCGGAGGCGCGGTTGTACGGGCACGACCCGAACGACGGCGTGGGCGGTGACGGGGCGTTCTTCCTGCTCCTCGACGAACCCGAGGTGTACGGGCTGCCACCGGACCCGATAGTGACCACCCGGGACCTGCCGGCCATGTGGAAGCGTGCCGGCCTGGCGGCGATGACGATGGCGGTCGCCACCGCGGTCGCGTTCCTGGGCAGGCGGCGATGACGCGCAGTGGCGAGCAGCTCACGGTGCCGGCGGCCGACTTCGCCTCCTACTACGGCCGACCGGTACTGAAGCCGCCGGTGTGGAAGTACGACATCGCCGGCTACCTGTTCACCGGAGGCCTTGCCGCCGGCAGTGCGCTGATCGGCGCGGGCGCCCAACTGACCGGACGCCCCGGGCTGCGCACTGTGGGCCGTTGGACGGCTCTCGGCGGCGTCGCCGCCAGCACGTACCTGCTGGTGCACGACCTCGGCCGGCCGGACCGGTTCCACCACATGCTCCGGGTGGCCAAGGTGACCTCGCCGATGTCGGTCGGCACCTGGATTCTCGCCGCGTTCGGCCCGCTGGCCGGCGTGGCAGCGGTCGCCGAGCTCGCACCGCTCCTTCCGCAGCACGGTGTGCTCGGCCTCGCCCGTCGGATCGCACCGCCCATCGGCAACGTCGCCGGCCTGGCCGCCGCGGCCACCGCGCCGGCGCTGGCCACGTACACCGGGGTGCTGCTCGCCGACACGGCGGTGCCGTCCTGGCACGACGCCTACCCGTCGCTGCCGTTCGTCTTCGCCGGCAGCGCGCTCGCCGCCGCGTCCGGGGTCGGACTGATCGCGGCACCGGCCGCGGAGACCGCCCCACTACGACGACTCGCGCTGGCCGCCGCGGCCATCGAGTTTGGCGGAGGGCACCAACTGGAGCGGCAGGGCCTCACCAGCGAGCCCTACACGCACGGACGCAGCGGCCGGCTGGTCAAGGCGGGACGCGCTCTGCTCGCCGTGGGCACCGCCACCGCGCTGGTCAGCCGACGCAGCCGGGTCCTGGCGGCGATCTCCGGCGCCGCCCTCGTGGCATCGTCGGTCGCCACCCGGTTCGGCGTCTTCGAGGCGGGACGGGTGTCCGCCCGCGATCCGAAGTACACGGTCGTGCCACAACGGGAGCGGCTCGACGAGAAGCGGTCGGCGACCCCGCTCTGAGCGGATCGGCGAGACGGAAGGCGCCCCTTCAAGGAGGGGCGCCTTCGGTTTCGGCGCAGGCGGTCTGGCCGCCGCGCGTCAGCCGGTGAACAGCTTCGCGGCGGTGATGGCGGTCTGGACGATGCCGTACCCGAGTAGCACCGCGACCAGCAGCCACGACAACCAGAGCCGTCCGGTCTGGTTACCGACGCGCGGCGGCGCCGGCGGCTGGCTGTCCCGCCCGAGAGCGACCGGCTCGGTGACGGTGGCCTTCGCCACTGGCGAGGTCGGCCCTCGGTTCGGTTCATGGAACCGCTCGGGCACGGAACGCACCAGCAGGTTCGCGATGAACCCGATGGCGAGGATG
Organism: Micromonospora sp. NPDC048843; assembly: GCF_040649965.1. Classification (NCBI taxonomy): domain Bacteria; kingdom Bacillati; phylum Actinomycetota; class Actinomycetes; order Micromonosporales; family Micromonosporaceae; genus Micromonospora; species Micromonospora sp. NPDC048843. The sequence continues at coordinate 61,078 of NZ_JBEZGJ010000017.1, read as the reverse complement.
CCGACCATTGTGAACAGCGCGGGCCGGTACGCCGCAGCGGTGAGGGTGCCGGGCTTGCCCTGCGTGTCGAGGATTCCGTTGACGATCAGCGGGCCGGCGACACCCGCGGCCGACCAGGCGGTGAGGATCCGGCCGTGGATGGCCCCGACCTGGAAGGTGCCGAACAGGTCACGCAGGTAGGCGGGCATGGTGGCGAAGCCGCCGCCGTAGAAGGAGATGATCGCTGCGGCGATCAGCACGAAGACAGCGGTAGCGGAGTGCCCGGCCACGGCGAGCAGCAGGTACAGCACCATGCCGACGCCGAGGTAGACCATGTAGATGGGCTTGCGGCCGATGAGGTCGGACGTCGTCGACCAGACGAACCGCCCCGCCATGTTGAACAGCGACAGCACTCCCACGAAACCGGCCGCCGCCGTCACCGAGACCGTGGTGGCGGTCCCGTTGTCCCGGAAGAAGTCCTGGATCATCGGGCTTGCCTGCTCCAGGATGCCGATGCCCGCTGTGACGTTGCAGAACAGCACGATCCACAGCAACCAGAACGACCGGGTGCGCACGGCGTTCGACGCGGACACGCTGGCCGTCGTCACCAGAGGCCGGGCGGCGACGCTCGCGGGGTCGAACCCGGCGGGCCGCCAGTCCGGTGCCGGAACCCGGACGTTGAACGGGCCGAACATCATGATCACGAAATAGCCGATGCCGAACGTGACGAAGAGCGCCACGAGGGCATGTCCCGACGCTACGGCGGCCGGGTTGTTGGGGTTGTAGCCGGAGTCGTAGAGGGAGAGCAGTTGGCGCGCGAGCGGCCCGGCGACCAGGGCGCCGCCGCCGAACCCCATGATGGCGAGCCCGGTGGCGAGGCCGGGGCGGTCCGGGAACCACTTGATCAGTGTGGAGACGGGCGAGATGTAGCCGATGCCGAGCCCGATGCCGCCGATGACGCCGTATCCGAGGTAGAGGAGCCAGAGTTGTTGGGTCGCGATGCCGAGCGCGCCGACCAGGAACCCGACGGCCCAGAAGCACGCCGAGACGAACATCGCCCGGCGCGGTCCGTTCCGCTCCACCCAACGGCCACCCACCGCCGCCGACGAGCCCAGCATGACGATGGCGATACTGAAGATCGCCCCGATTGCCGTCTGGCTGACGTCGAAGTGCGCGATGAGGGAGTTCTTGTAGACGCTGGTCGCGTAGACCTGGCCGATGCACACGTGCACGGCCAGTGCCGCGGTCGGGATGAGCCAGCGGCTGTATCCCGGGGGAGCGACAGTGTGCCGAGGATCGAAGACCGACAGCATGGGCATCGTCCACACCTCCTGCGGCTGAGTAGGCCGCGACGTTGCCGAGCTGTCCGACCCGGCAGTTGGCCGAGGGGCGCCGCCGCAGTGGCGGCCCGGCGCACGTCTGGCGTCAGCCGTTGACCGGCTCAATCTCACGTTACGTGGCGATGAGTTCGCGCCAGGTCGTTACCGAGAAACGCGGAAACGGGGGCGGGCCAACCGGCCCGCCCCCGCTCTGCTGGCGTACGGCTCAGTGGATCGCGGCCTTTGCCGCTGCCTCCTCCTGGGCGCGTCGTTCGTCCCCGCTGAGGGTGTGCAGCGGCTTCTCCTTGATGAACAGCACGACGATCAGCGCGAGCAGCGCGATCGGCGCGCCGACCAGGAAGAGGTCAGCGGTGGCGATGCCGTACACGTCCTGGACGATGCGCAGCACCGGCTCGGGCAGGGTGGACAGGTCGGGCACCTCGGCGGAGCCACCGCCGGCGGTCGCCGCCGGGCCGAGCCGTTCGGTAGTCAGCGAGGTCACCCGACTCGCCAGGACCGCGCCGAGGGCGCTGACTCCGATCGCTCCGCCCATGCTGCGGAAGAACGTCAGCACGGAGGTGGTGGCACCGAGTTCGTGCGCCGGCACGTCGTTCTGCGCGGCGAGCACGAGGTTCTGCATGAGCATGCCGACGCCGACGCCCAGCACGGCCATGTAGATCGACAGCACGACGACGCTGGTATCGGCGTCGATGGTGCCGAGTAGCAGCATTCCGACGGTCATCACCGCGGCGCCGGCCACCAGGTACGCCTTCCAGCGGCCGTACTTCGTGATGAGCTGACCGGCCACCGTCGACGAGACGAGCAGACCGAAGATCATCGGAAGGCTCATCAGGCCCGCGACGGTGGGCGACTTGCCCAGCGAGATCTGGAAGTACTGGGACAGGAAGACGGTGCCGCCGAACATCGCGACACCGACCAGCACGCTGGCGATGGTGGCCAGGGAGACGGTGCGGTTGCGGAAGATGCTCAGCGGGACGATCGGCTCCGCCGCCCGCGACTCGACGACCACGGCCAGCGCCAGCAGAACCAGACCGCCGATGACCATCACCGCGGTCCAGCCGGAGGCCCAGTCGAACTTGTTGCCGGCCAGGGACGACCAGATCAGCAGCGTGGAGACGCCCGAGGTGATGAGCAGGGCGCCCAACCAGTCGATCTTCGCCTTGCGACGGACGACCGGCAGGTGCAGGGTGCGCTGGAGAAGGGCGATGGAGATGATGCTGAACGGGACGCCGATCAGGAAGCACCACCGCCAGCCCAGCCACGACGTGTCGACGAGCAGGCCGCCGATGAGCGGACCGGCGATGGTGCCCACACCGAAGACCGCGCCGAAGATACCGGCGTAGCGGCCCAGCTCACGCGGCGGGATCATCGCCGCCATGACGATCGTGGCCAGCGCGGTCATGCCGCCGGCGCCGATGCCCTGGACGACACGGCTGAGCAGCAGAACCTCGACGTTCGGCGTGAAGCCCGCGATGAGTGAACCCACAACGAACAGTCCCAGCGACAACTGGATCAGCAGCTTCTTGCTGTACAGGTCGGCCATCTTGCCCCACAGCGGCACCGTCGCCGTCATGGCGAGCAGTTCGCTGGTGACGATCCACGTGTAGACGGTCTGGCTGCCGTTCAGATCCGCGATGATCCGCGGCAGCGCGTTCGCCACCACAGTGGAGGCGAGGATGGACACGAACATGCCGACCATCAGGCCGGAGAGGGCCTGCAGAACCTCCCGACGCGACATGCGCGTGCCGACGTCGGCGGTGTCGGCGGGCGGGACGGTGGTGGTCATTGACGCTCCCTTGTCGGGTTTGTGGCGCAGTGGCTGGCCCCGGAGCTGATGCGGCGGGGCGGGGACCTGCGGGTCAGGAGGGGGACGGCGGATCCGGCAGGCCGGCGGCGATCGCGGCGAACGCCTCGTCGACGAAGTCGTGCAGGGGCCGGGCGTCGTCGCCGGCGGCCCAGCGCAGCATCGCGGTGCGGAAGGCGGCACCGGCGACAGCGACGACCAGCGGAGGGTGCCCGTGGTCGAGGCCGACGCCGAGGCGGGTGGCGACGACCGTGACCATTGCCTGCTCGGTCGCGCTGTTGCCGGCCACCAGCCGGGGCAGCAGTGCGGGGTTCTGGGCGATGACAGTCAGTCGCAGCCGCCACAACTCCCGGTCGGCCTGGATCGAGTCGATCGACTCGTCGAGGGCGACCCGCACCGCCTGCAACGCCGACACCTGCGCCGGGGCGGCTGCCAGTCGCGCCACGACCGGGTTGCCGTCGAGTGCAGGGTCGTCGGTGAGGGCCTCGTCCTTGCAGGTGAAGTAGTTGAAGAAGGTCCGTGAGGACACGTCCGCGGCCTCGCTGATCTCTTCCACAGTGACGTGCTCCAGGCCGCGTTCGGCGACCAGCCGCAGCGCGGCGGCGGTCAGCGCGGCCCGCGTCTGCGCCTTCTTGCGGTCGCGACGTCCGGGCGCAGCGTGGTCGGTGTCGGTCACGCCGGCGAGATTAGGAGCGAACTTGCACAGCCTGCAAGTTTTTAGAGTGTGAAGTGATCTTCCTGACTCGTGACCTGGACGCGTACCGACTGGTCCGGTCGCTCGGTGCGGGGCACGGCGCCGGTGGTCTCCAGGATGAGCGCGGCGACCAGGTCCGGGTCGTCGCTCATCGGCACGTGCCCGCAACGGGGAAGCGTCACGACCCGCGCCGCCGGCAGGCCGGCCCGGGCGCGCTCGGCCTGGTGGACGCCGAATATCCGGTCGCAGTCCCCCCAGCCGATGGTCACCGGCACCGTCGCGTCGGACAGCCGAGGGCAGTCGAAGCGATAGTCGCGGGCGGCCCGGGCCACGGCGTTGAAGCCGACGCCGCGTCGCAGGGCGAGCGCGTCGCCCAGCGCGCGCTCGACATCCAGCAGCGTCGGGCGGGCCATCAGCGGCGCGAAGCACAACGCCCGTAGGTACGCCGAGCGCAGTGCGACCCGCATGACCGTGGTGGGCAGGTGCGAGTTGGCCCGCAGCAGCCGGAGGATGGCCAGCGCCCGTCGGCGCTCCGCCGGTGTGAAGAAGCCGGCGGGGGAGAAGGCGGTGGCCGAGGCGACAGCCCCGGTGGCGGCAAGCTCCAGGGCGATCGCCCCGCCGAGGCTGTAGCCGGCGACGTGCGGACGCTCCAGCCCCCACTCGGTCAGCGCCGGCAGGACCCCGGCCACTGTGGCGGCCATGTCGGCGGGCATGCCGGTGCCGGGCACCGGGGAGTTCCCGAAGCCGGGCAGGTCCAGCGCGAACACCTCGTGGTGGGCGGTGAGCCGGTCGAACACCGGCTCCCACGCCTGATGGCGGTGACCGATGCCGTGGATGAGCACGAGCGGCTCTCCGCTGCCCGCACGTCGGAAATGAATGCTCATGACCGCTCTCCCACCGACGTCCTGCCAAAGGAACGCCCGAGCTGGCGTACCTCGTCTTCCATCTGGCCGACCATGGTCTGGCCGCCGAACCGGGTGATCAACGCGTCCGAGAGGCCGCTCAGCACCACCGGCCGCAGCGCCTGGACCAGGGCGAGCGACCGCGGCACGTACACCTTGCGCTTGCGGCGCTCGATGCCGCGGAGCAGGGCCTCGACGCACTGCTCGACGGGCACGACTGTGGACAGCGGCCACGGCAACCGGCGCAGCGCGGTGCGGAACGACGCCAGGTCGTCACGGATGTCGCGGACCAGGTCGGTGTCGATCCAGATCGGATGCACCGTGCCGACTGTGACGCCGCGTGAGCGTGTCTCCAGGCGCAGCACGTTGGCGAACTGCTCCACGCCGGCCTTGGACGCGCAGTAGGCGGCCATCCCGGGCATCGCCGTGAAAGCGGCAGCCGACGAGACGATCAGGACGTGGCCACGGGCGGCGGTGACGTGAGGCAGCGCCGCGCTGACAGTGCGGATCGCGCCACAGAGGTTCACCTCGACGGTACGGACCAGCGCGTCGACCGGCCCCACCGCGACGGTGCCGAGGTTCGCGATGCCCGCGTTGGCCACGACGACGTCGATGCCACCGAGATGGTCCACAGTGGAGGCGACAGCGGCATCCAACGCCGTTTGATCGGTGACGTCACACTCGTACCAGTGCGCGTCGAGGTCGGCGCTGAGCTGTTCGAGCAGCTCGCCCTCCAGACCGACGAGGGCGACCCGGGCCCCGCGGGCGACGGCCTCGCGGGCCAGTTGCGCCCCGATGCCGCGCGCCGCGCCGGTGATGAGCATGGTCTTGCCCGCCAGGTCATACCGCATCGGCGTGCTCCCGCTCCGATTCGTTGGGCGTGCTGCCGGTCGAGGCGATCTGATAGTCGGCCGGGCGGAACCGGCGTAGCCGCATGCGGAAACTGGTGGCGAAGCCCGGCCAGATGGTGGTGTTGCGGCCGGTGGCGTCGAGGTACCAGCTCGAACAGCCGGTCTGCCATACGGTTCCGGCCATCTTCTGGTCGACCCGCTCGGTCCAGCGTCGTTGCGCCCGCGCGGTGGGCTCGATGGCCTGGATGCCAGTGGCCCGCATGTGACGCAGGGCCGCGAGCACCAGATGCAGCTGCGCCTCGATCATCAGCACCACCGAGGTGTGCCCGAGCCCGGTGTTCGGGCCGAGCAGGAAGAACAGGTTGGGGAAGCCGGCGATGGTAGTGCCCCGGTACGCGTGCATGCTGGGGGTCCACGCGTCGCCCAGGCTACGCCCGCCCCGACCGTGGATGCGCCGTACGACGGGGGAGTCGGTGACGTGGAAGCCGGTTCCGAGGATGATCGTGTCCGCTCGGTGGTGGACGTCGTCGTCGGTGACGAGACCGTCCGGCACGATCCGGGCGATGCCGGCGGTGACCACGTCGACGTTCGCTCGGGTGAGCGACGGCCAGTAGTCGTTGGAGATCAACACCCGCTTGCAGCCCATCGCGTAGCGGGGGGTGAGCTTGTCCCGCAGGATCGGGTCGGGGACCTGACGCCGCAGCGTACGAACTGACAGGCGCGAGGCGAGGCGGTTGACCGCGGGGTGCAGGAAGCCCAGGCCCATGCTTTCGCGTACCAGATAGAGCCCCGCCCGGGCGGCCCGCTGCGCACCGGGCACGGTGCGGAACGCGGCCTGCTCGACAGCGCTGATCCGGCGCGACATCCTCGGCATGATCCAGGCGGGGGTGCGCTGGAAGAGCATCAGCTTCTCGACCGTCGGCTGAATCTGTGGCACGAACTGGATGGCTGATGCGCCGGTGCCGATCACCGCGACGCGCCGGTCGGTCAGGTCGTGGTCGTGCCGCCATCGGGCGGAGTGGAACACGGTGCCGGCGAACTCGTCGATCCCGGGCAGGTCGGGGACGGCCGGGTCGCTGAGCGGGCCGGCGGCACAGATCAGGACCCGGGCGCTGTGGTCGCCGCCCGAGGTGCGCAACAGCCAGCGTTGGCGCTGGTCGTCCCACAGCGCCTGCCGCACCTCGTGGCGCAACCGCAACCTCGGACGTATCCCGAAGCGGTCGACGCAGCCGCGTAGGTAGTCCCAGATCTCCGGCTGGCTGGAGAACGTGTTCGACCAGCCGGGGTTGGGGGCGAAGGAGAACGAGTAGAGGTGCGACGGGACATCGCAGGCGCAGCCCGGGTAGCTGTTGTCACGCCAGGTGCCGCCGACGTCCTCACCCCGGTCGAACACGAGGAAGTCGGTGAAGCCGGCCCGCTGGAGGCGGATGGCGGCGCCCAGGCCACCGAAGCCGGCGCCGATGATGGCAACGTCTGTCTCCATTCACTCCTCCGTGAAGTCGGGCGCGCGAGTCGTGTCGGCCACCGGCGGCCAGGGTGGATCGCCCACGCCGGTGATTCGTACGCCGCCCCACGGATCGACCTCGGCCAGTCGGGCCGCCCGGACGCGGTCGGCGATGCGCACCTCGACGTCGCGCCGGCCGGAGCGCAGCAGGTGGGCCACCCGTGGCTCGGGCTCGATTCGCCCGCCCCAGTGGAAGCGACCGTCGACCGGCTCCCACCGCCCGCTGAGGTGCACCCGGACTGCGCTGCCCTCGATACCCGCCGGGCCGTGGTAGCTCACGGCACGATCCGCTCGTGGGCGCGGGTGAGCTCGTGCGGCAGGTCGGCGCTGGCCCGCACCCCCTCGATGCCGCTCCACAGCAGGGCGGTCAGGTAGTCGGTGAGGGCGGCCCGGCTGATCGGCTGGCCGTGCGTGGTCCACCAGTCGCCGACCGCCTGCACGAAACCCACAAGGCCGTACGCCCAGGGCTCGGCGGGACCGGCGTCCAGGCCCAACGTGCGTAGTCGGTCGCCGATCACCCGGGCGAGCCCGGCGGCCACCTGCCGGCTGGTGCCGGCGATCACCTGGTGGATGCCGGGGTCGCCGGACTGGTGTATCAGGAACCGGTAGAGCCTCGGCTCCGACTCGATCACGCCCAGGTAGGCGTCGATCGTCGCTTCGACCAGGCCACGTTCTTCGCGGACCTGTTCGATCGCGGGCGCGATGGTGTCGACCATCCGGGCCGCCACCACCTCGCTGACCGCTACCCAGAGCTGCGACTTGTCGGCGAAGTAGCGGTACAGGACCGGTTTGCTGACGCCCGCGGCGGCGGCCACCTGTTCCATGTCGACCTCCGGCCCGTGCCGCAGCAGCGCCTGCACGGCGGCACCGACCAACTGCTGCCGTCGTTGCTCACGATGGTCTGCCCAGCGGTCTCGGCGGCCGTTGCCCTTCGCCTTCGGACTGCCGTCGGGGGGCGTGGCCGGCGGATCGGGCGCATTGACATCGGTGAGCGGCGATTGCATGCTACTACTCGTAACAGTTACTGGTCGTCACGTCAATATGGAGGAGCCATGGAGGCGGCGGAAACCGGGCGCGCGGCGGTCGCCGAGCGACTACTCACGTCCTCACTGCGGACCAGCTACGACCCCACCGTCGAGATCGACTGGAACGCCCCGCACACCCCCGGCGCCTACTGGCTCCCGCCAGAGCGCAGCAGCCTCTACGGCACGTCACTGTGGGAGCAGCTCAGCGAGGAGCAGCGCGTCGAGCTGACCAAGCAGGAGGTGGCCAGCGCGGCCAGCGCCGGGCTGTGGTTCGAGACGATCCTCATGCAGATGCTGATCCGTGAGTACTACCGCGCCGACCCGACCAGCAGGCAGGCCCAGTACGCGTTGACCGAGGTCGCCGACGAGTGCCGGCACTCCATCATGTTCGGCCGGCTCATCGAGGCGATGGGTTGTCCGGTGTACCGCGCCAGCACTGTGGACCACCACCTCGGACGCTTCCTCAAGGCCACTGCCAGCGGCCCTCGGATGTACGCCGCGATCCTCATCGCGGAGGAGATCCTCGACGCGTTCCAGCGCGAGATCATGGCGGACGAGTCGCTCCAGCCGCTCATCCGGATGGTCTCCCGCATCCACGTGGTGGAGGAGGCGCGACATGTCCGGTTCGCCCGCGAGGAACTGACCGCCGCGGTCGCGGCCACCGGTCCGGTGGGCATGGCGTACGCCCGGCTGTTGGTCGGTCGCGCCGCCTCCACGATCGCCAACCGCCTGATCCATCCCGACGTGTACACGGCGGTGGGCATTCCGCCCGCGGTCGGTCGGGCCGCTGCCCGCGCCAACCCGCACTGGCGTGCCACCCTCCGCTGGTCCGCGGCACGGGTACACGCCAACCTGGCGCACGTTGGCCTGGTGGCTGGGCCGGGGCGTCTGCTGTGGGCCCGCGCCGGGCTGATCTGACCCGTTGCCCCTCAGGGGGCGGCATGGGGTGGGCCGATCCCGGCCGGACCCCACGCCGCCCGTGTGGGCTCACTCGCTGCGGGCGAAGCCACCCTTCGGCGCGATGATCTCCAGGTTCGTCCCGTCCGGGTCGTTGAAGTACGCGACAGCGGTGCCGACCGCCGCCGGCGGCTCCACCTCGCCGGACGCGAACGTGTACGGCTGTCCGAGGAACTCGAACCCGGCCTCGCTCATCCGGTCGTAGACGGCGCGCACGTCGTCCACGTGGAAGCACAGGTGCATCGAGCCGGGCCGGTTGGCAGCCACCTGGGCGGCGTCGCCGACCGGCTCCTGGAACTGGATCAGGTCGATCCCGAGGTTGTCGAGGTTGAACGTGGCGTACCGCAGCTTCGTCGTCGGCAATCCCTGTGACTGCGCGAAACCGGCACCGTGCATGCTTTCGTCCCGAACGACCGGTTCCGCGCCGAGCAGGGCCTGATAGAACGCGACCGAGCGGTCGAGGTCACTCACCGCGATCCCGACGTGCGCGGCCCTCTTCAGCCCGATGGACACGGTCGAGGGATTGGGGAATGCCATCCTGACTCTCCTTACCAGCGCTCTTTGTCGCCTGTGTTGATGCTGATCTTCCTGGCGTACCCAGGGCGAGATCAGTTCATGCGACGTCGCCGTCAGGCCCGTTCGACCCGCGCCTGCTGGTGATCGGTCAGCCGCAGCCCCACGCCGCGCACGACATCGATGGTGGCCCCGGTGCCCAGGTCGTGCAGCTTGCGGCGCAGCCGCTTGACCAGCGACTGAACGTCCGCCTTGCGTTCGCGCCCCTCATCACCCCAGACCGACCGGTGCAGCTCGGCGTAGCTCCAGACCCGTGCCGGCTCGGTGATCAGGCAGGTCAGCAGGTCGTGTTCCAGGCGGGTGAGGTCGATCTCACGTTCCCCGCAGCGGGCGCTGGAGCGGGCCGAGTCGATCACCAGGGCGGCGACCGGCGTCGGTTCGGACGGGACGGCTACCTGCTGCGGGGCGGCGATCAGCCGGCGCAGCTCGTCGAGGTCGGCGACCAGCAGCAGCGGTGCGATGCCGTCGAGAAGCTCCGCGAGCCGGATGCGCTCGGCCGGCGACGGGGTCACCGCGATCAGCAGTGGGAACGGCTCGTCGGCCGGATCACCCCTGTTCACCGTTGCCTCGTCCTCGGCCACCGCACCACCCGGGATCGATGGGCATCCCTGCCCAGCTCTCGTCACGGTTCTGACAATGATTGGCAAGCGTGCCGCCAGCCAGGGCAACTCTTAGCGACAAGTTGCTCACGGCAAGTTCTTGATCGTCCGTTCTTCTCGATCATAGTGTCCACTCGGGCAACCGGCGTGACCCGCGCGGTGCATGGGGGAGGTCTCACCATGGCCCATTACACCCTGGGTCGTTCTGAGGGAGGCAGCACCGATGTTCAGACGTCCACAATGGCGGCGCGCGGCCAGATCACTGGTGAGCGCCGGCGCGGCGACGATCCTCGCCGCGACATGCTTGGCCACGATCAGCTCGGGCGCGCAGGCCGCGCCGGGCGGTGCGATGGGGGCGGGCGCCCAGACCGGGGACAAGATCCGACCGGAGCTCGCCAAGCAGCTCCAGGCCAAGAGTGAAGGGGACTTCTGGATTCGGTTCAAGGACCGGGCGGACCTGAGCAAGGCCAGCGCCATCACTGACTGGTCGAAGCGTGGTACGGCGGTGGCGGACGCGCTGCGCAAGACCGCCGCCGCGAGCCAGGGCAAGATCCGGGCCGACCTCGACAGCTCGGGCACCAAGTACCAGACCTTCTGGGCCACCAACGCCATCAAGGTGAACAGCGGTTCGCTGGCGATGGCCAAGAAGTTCGCCGGGCACTCGGAGGTCGAGGGCCTCTACGCGCCGGTCGCGTACAAGGTGCCGGAGACGACCAAGGGCACCGACGAGAAGACGGTGAACGCCTTGGAGTGGGGCATCGCCAACATCAACGCCGACGACGTCTGGTCCCAGTACGGCGTCAAGGGCGAGGGCATCACCGTCGCGAACATCGACACCGGGGTGCAGTTCAACCACCCGGCGCTGGTGAACTCCTACCGGGGCAACAACGGCGACGGGACGTTCGACCACAACTACAACTGGTTCAACGCCGCCAACGCCACCGGGGCCTGCGCCACCGCCCCCTGTGACGACGATGGCCACGGTACGCACACGATGGGCACCATGGCCGGCTCCGACGGCGCGAACCAGATCGGTGTCGCCCCCGGGGTCAAGTGGATCGCGGCGAACGGTTGCTGCCCCAGTGACGCCGCTCTGGTCGAATCCGGTCAGTGGATGCTCGAACCGCTGGACCTCAACGGTCAGAACGCGGACGCGAGCAAGCGCCCCAACGTCATCAACAACTCCTGGGGCACCCAGGACCCGTCCAACGAGCCGTTCATGGAGGACGTGACGAACGCCTGGGCCGCGTCCGGGATATTCGGCGCCTGGTCCAACGGCAACAGCGGGCCGGCCTGCCAGACCAGTGGCTCGCCGGGCAGCCTCGTCAGCAACTACTCGACCGGCGCGTACGACAGCAACAACAACGTCGCCGGCTTCTCCTCGCGCGGCGCCGGTCAGAACGGCGAGATCAAGCCCAACATCTCGGCCCCGGGCGTGAACGTCCGGTCGAGCATCCCGGGCAGCGCCTACGGCAGCATCAGCGGCACCTCGATGGCCTCACCGCACCTCGCGGGCGCGATCGCGCTGCTGTACTCGGCGGCACCGTCGCTGGTCGGCGACGTCAACGCGACCCGCGCGCTGCTCAACGGCGCCGCGATCGACAAGGCCGACGACCAGTGTGGTGGCACCGCCGCCGACAACAACGTCTACGGCGAAGGCCGACTGGACGCCCTCGCGTTGCTCAACGCCGCCCCGACCGGCGACATCGGCACGCTGGCCGGCACTGTCACCGACGCGACCTCCGGCGCCCCGATCGCCGGCGCGACACTGACGCTGACCGGCGCGTCCGATCGTGAGCTGACCACCGGTGCCGACGGCACGTTCTCCACCCAACTGCCCGTCGGCGACTACCAGGTCGCCGTCGCGGCGTTCGGGTACGCCAGCACCACCAGGACGGCAACGGTCGCGAAGGGTGCCACCACGACGCTCAACGTCGCCCTCACGGCGGTGCCGAGTGTCACCGTCAGCGGAGCGGTCACCGACGGCTCCGGCCACGGCTGGCCGTTGTACGCGAAGGTGACAGTGACGGGCGTGTCCGGTGTCTACGACTACACCACCCCGTCGAACGGTCGCTACAGCATCAAGCTGCCGGCCGGCCAGACGTACACCCTGAAGTACGAGCCGCAGTACCCGGGCTACCAGACCGTCACCAAGGAGGTCGTTGTCGGCTCGGGCAACGCCACCGCCAATGTCGCGGTGCCGGTGGACAGCAGCGTCTGCACCACCGCGCCGGGGTACACGACCGGCTCCGACGGTGAGTACGAGACCTTCGACGCCACTACCACGCCGGCCGGCTGGACCGTCGTTGACAACGCGGGCAGCGGTCAGGTCTGGAAGTTCACCGACGACGGCGACCGGGGCAACCTGACCGGCGGCACCGGCAACTTCGCGATGATCGACAGCGACAACTACGGTGCCGGCACCAGCCAGGACACCTCCCTGGTCAGCCCGGTGGTCGACCTGACCAGCGTCACGGCCCCGGTCATCCGGTTCAACCAGGACTTCAACCAGCTCAACGACGACACCGCCGACGTGGATCTGAGCATCGACGGCGGTGCCACCTGGACCAACGTGCTCCGGCAGGAGACCGACGTCCGGGGACCTAAGCTGACCGAGATTCCGATCCCGCAGGCGGCCGGCCAGGCGCAGGTGCAGGTTCGGTTCCACTACTACGACGCCTCGTACGAGTGGTGGTGGGAGGTCGACAACGTCCTGATCGGCAGCCAGGTCACCTGCGTGCCGGTCGACGGCGGTCTGGTCGTCGGCAACGTCCGCGACAAGAACGACGACAGCTACGTCAACGGCGCTACCGTCACCAGCAAGGACCGGCCCGCCGAGAAGGCCGTCACAGTGGCGACCCCGGACGACCCGGGGCTGGCGGACGGCTTCTACTGGCTCTACTCGTCGCTGACCGGCGAGCACCCGTTCACGGCGACCGCCGGCAACTACGTCAGCCAGACCAAGCCTGTCGACGTCGAGGCCGACTGGGCGACCACCGCGAACTTCCAGCTCGCGGCCGGTCGACTGGCGGTGACGCCGACGCAGCTGAGCGCGACGCTCCAGATGCCCAACGGCAAGACGAGTAAGACGTTCACGGTGACCAACACCGGCGGCGCGCCGGTCGAGGTCAAGTTCGGTGAGCGGGACAACGGGTTCGAACTCCTGCGGGCGGACGGTTCCACTGTCACCCGGCAGCAGGTGCTCGGGTCCAGCGGCGCGCCGGAGCAGCGGCTCACCGTACCGACGTCGTTCGCCGCCAAGGCGTCCGGCAAGGAGGCCAAGGCGGCTGCCGCGGCGGCCGGCCCGCAGGCGGCGCCGTGGACCGACATCGCCAACTACCCGGCCACGATCATGGACAACCGGGTGGTGAACCTGGACGGCAAGGTGTATTCGATCGGTGGCGGCGACGGTGAGGCCTCCACCACCAAGAACTACGCCTACGACCCGGCCGCGCAGACCTGGACGGCGATCGCCGACCTTCCCGGCGCGCGTAACGCAGTGACAGCGGGCGTGGTGAACGGCAAGATCATTGTCAGCGGTGGCTGGGGCGACGCCGGCCCGGACTCCGCCACCTGGTCGTACGACCCGGGGGCCAACACCTGGACGGAACTGGCCGACAACCCGGCACCGCGGGCCGCGGCCGGTCAGGCCGTCGTCGACGGCAAGCTGTACGCGGTCGGTGGCTGCACGACGGCGGCCTGTCTGCCGATGTCGAACAGCGTCGTCCGGTACGACCCGACCGGTGACAAGTGGGAGGCGATGGCCAACTACCCGAAGTCGGTGGCCTTCGCCTCCTGTGGCGGGATCGACGGCGTCCTCTACTGCACCGGCGGCAACGATGGTTCCGTCGCGCAGAAGTCCAGCTACGCCTTCGACCCGGGCGCCAACACCTGGACCGCCGTCGCCGACGCGCCGGCCGACAACTGGGCCAGCTCGTACGCCGTCGCCAGCGGCAAGCTCCTCGTCGTCGGTGGCTCGCAGGGTGGGGCCATCAGCAACGCCGGCTTCGCCTTCGACCCGGCCGCCGGTTCGTGGTCCAACCTGCCCAACGCCAACACCGCGCGGTACCGCGGCGGCGCGGCGTGCGGCTTCTACAAGATCGGCGGCTCGTCCGGCAGCTTCAACGCGGCTCCGGAGAGCGAGGTGCTCCCGGGCTTCGAGGGATGCTCCGAGTCGGCCGCCGACGTCAGCTGGATGACCATCGACAAGTCGGCGGTCACCCTCGCACCGGGTGCGAAGGTCACTGTCACCGTCGGTCTGACGGCGAACGTGGACCAGCCGGGCACCTACTCCGGCGCGGTCGCGATCTCCGAGAACACCCCGTACTCGGTGGCGCCGGTTGCGGTGACCATGACCGCGAACCCCCCGAAGACCTGGGGCAAGCTCATGGGTACGGTCACCGGCACCAGCTGCCAGGGTGCGACAGCGCCGCTCGCCGGCGCGGTCGTGCAGGTCGACTCGTGGGCGGCGTCGTACACCTTCGCCACCGACGCCGAGGGCAAGTACGCCTACTGGGTGGACCGCCGCAACAATCCGCTCACGATGATCGTGGCCAAGGACGGCTGGAAGCCGCAGACCCGTCAGACCAGGATCGACACCGCCGCTCCGACTGTGGAGAACTTCGGGTTGGCGCCCATCAAGTGCTGACGCCTGAGCACTAGCCGAAGAAGTCCGGCCCGCCTGGTCCCCGACCAGGCGGGCCGGACCGCGCCCGGGGTGATCAGACGGGAGCGAGCCGGAAGCCGACGCCGCGTACCGAGTGGATCGTCGCCGTGGCGTTGAGACTGGCGAGCTTGCCGCGCACCCGGCGGATCACCGAGTGCATGTCGGAGCCCCGGCCGAGGTGCCGGTTGCCCCAGACCTCGAGGTGCAGGCGCTCGTAGGTCCAGACCTGACCGGGCGCGTGCACCAGGCAGAGCAGGACGTCGTGCTCCAACCGGGTCAGGTCGATCTCCTGGTCGCGCCACCGCAGCACCCGGCGGTCGGAGTCCACGGCCAGATCCGGTGGTGGTGGCTGTGGGCTCGGCGCCACCTCGGCGAGCGCCACAGTGGTCGGGGGAGCCGAGGCGGCAGGCGCCTCGACCACCCCGAGGAACTCTCGTGCCTGGTCGACTGTCGAGACGATCAGGAAGGCGTCACTGCCGCCGAGCAGCCGGGCCAGATGTCGCCGCTCGGCCGGCGAGGATGCGATGCCGATGACCAGGCTGGCCACTGGAATTCCCTGCATGTGCCAACACCTTCCGGTTCCCCAACTCACTCCGGATGGATTTTTCGCGCCGCCGACCGAAATATCGATCGGCGTCCTGACCCTAGTGGTGGCTGATCTCGGCTGGGTAAAACATAGTTGCATGTAAGCATGTGAATCCCGCGGCGCCGTCCAGGTCCACCCGGCCCACCGCCGACGATCCGCTTTTCCGGAAGCGGTGGGAGTGGTTGTGACAGAACCAAGACAATTCGCGGACGGGGTACGGACCTGCCGAAGCGAGCATGGTCGCCATGTCCATCGGATCGTTGTACTCCGTCGGGCGGTCGACGCCCGGTCCGGCGCGACCGCTGCCCCACGCCCGCGCGGCGGTGCCACTGGGGCTTCGACTGCTCGCGGCGGCGCTGTCCGGTCTGGTTGCCCTGACCCTCACCGCCGCCGTCTTCGTGCGAACGTACCCCGGGCAGTGGCTGGACGGGGTGCTCCTGCCGCGCGCCGAGCGGGGCGGAGGGTACGAGCAGCAGACAGTGCTGGTCGGCCCGGCCAAGACCGTGCTGGCCACCTTCGGCAGCCCGAGCCTCATCGCGGCCCTGCTCGGCGTGGTGCTGCTGCTGGGTGTGCTCCGTCGCCGGCTGGTGGCGGGGGTCGTCGGCGTGGGCATGGTCGTCTGCGCGGTGCTGCTGGCCGGCGCCGTGAAATCGGAGCTGCCCCGCCCGGATCTACAGATCCTGAGCTCCACCACCCACAACAGCTTCCCCAGCGGCCATGTCGCGGCGGCGACCGCCCTGCTGCTGGCGTTCATGCTGGTCCTGCCCGGGTGGGCCCGGCGCTGGCTGGCGGCGCCGGGCGCGGCGGGTGTCTCGGTGATCGCCTCCGCCACGATGATCGCGGGCTGGCACCGGTTCAGCGACGTGCTCGGTGGCGTACTGCTGGGGGTGACACTGTTCTGCCTGGCCGCGGCGGCGTTGACGGCCTGGCCCGACGACCGCGACACGACCGGCGGTTCGGGCGGTGGCAGCCTCTGGCGCAGGCTGGCCGAAGCGGGAATCGGGCTGGTCGTGCTGGTCTGGGCGCTGCTGGTGGTCGTGCCCGGTCTGGCCGCGTCGGTGCAGCGCGGCTTGTTGATCGCCATCGTGACCACGGCCGCGTCGACGATGTTCCTGGTGGGCGCTGTGGTGTTCCTGGTGCGTTCGACGGGTTTCGCGGTGCCGCTCTCCCCGCGGAGCCCCGCGCAGGCAGCGCCAACGACCGAAACCCGAAAGATCTCATGATGGGATACTTGACGACATGTCCCAGGTGCTGTTGATCGAAGACCACCAGACGGTGCGTGACGGACTGCAGTTGGCGCTCACCCGGCAGGGCCACACAGTGCATGCCGTGGGCACCGGCGAGCAGGGGTTGGAGCGGCTGCGCACGACCCCGTCCGATGTCGTGGTCCTCGATCTCATGCTGCCCGGGATGGACGGGTTCGAGGTCTGCCGCCGGATCCGGCAGCTCGGCGACCTGCCGATCATCATGCTCACCGCCCGCAACGACGACATGGACGTGGTGGCCGGCCTGGAGGCCGGCGCCGACGACTACGTGGTCAAGCCCGTGCAGGCCCGGGTGCTGGAGGCGCGCATCCGCGCGGTGCTGCGACGGACCGGCGGCGACTCGCGACGAGGCGGCGACCGGACCGGCCTGGAACAGCACGGTGAGTTGACCATCGATCGGGCCGCGCTGGTGGTCAGCAAGGACGGGACGCCGGTCAGCCTCGCCCCGACGGAGCTGCGACTGCTGCTCGAACTCTCGCACACGCCGGGTCAGGTGCTCAGCCGCCAGCAGCTCCTGGAGGCCGTGTGGGAGCACGGCTATCTCGGCGACTCGCGACTCGTGGACGCGTGCGTCCAGCGGGTACGCGCCAAGATCGAGGCGGATTCGTCGGCACCGGTCTACATCCAGACCGTGCGTGGTTTCGGATACCGGTTCGGGCCGCTGTGACGCGGTGGCGCCGGGTCGGCGCGTGGGTCTCGGGTCTACGGGTCCGGCTCGTCCTGGCGTTCGCGCTGCTGGGCGTGACCACGACGGTGGCGGTGGCCGGTGGCAGCTACTTCCAGGCTCGGACCGTCATCCTCCAGCAGGCGCAGGACGCCGCGGTGATGTCGCTGACCGACCAGCTCACCAAGGTCTACCCGATCGCCCAGCTTCCGCCGACCCAGGACGACCTAGAACTGTTGGCCCAGCGCCTCAGTGACCGGGAGAGCTTCGCGGTGGTCGTCTACCGGGACATGCGGGCACAGGGCGGCGGCGAATTCGCCGACCCGCTCACCCCCGAGCTGCGGCAGAAGGTCCGTGACGGTCGCATCGCCTGGCAACGGGTCTCGCTCGCCGGACAACCCGCGCTGCTCATCGGTACCCAGTTGGCGCTGGAGCGCCCGGACGGCACGTCCCGCCCGTCCGGGGTGGAGGTCTACTCGGTGCGCAATCTCGTGCCCGAGCAGCAGAGCATCGACCAGCTCGCCACCAGGGCGTGGTGGACCGGCGGGTTGTCCCTGATCCTCGCCGTCCTGCTGGCCCTGCTGTCCGCCCGCGGCGTCCTGCGACCCGTCCGCGACCTCAGCCGGGCGGCGCGCCGCCTCGGTGAGGGCGACCTGAGCACCCGGCTGACGGTCCGGGGCGCCGACGAGCTGGCGGATGTGGCACGGACCTTCAACGACACCGCGGGCACGCTGGAGCGGCAGGTCGGCGAGCTGCGGCGGTTGGAATCCGACGCCCGGCGCTTCGTGGCCGACGTCTCGCACGAACTCCGGACGCCACTGGCCGCGATGACGGCGGTCACCGACGTGCTCGACGAGGAGGCGGAGCACCTGCCAGGGGACGCGGGCCGAGCCGCCCGGCTGGTCAGCCAGGAGACGCAGAACCTCACCCAACTGGTCAACGACCTCATCGAGATCAGCAGGTTCGACTCCGGCACCGCGCGGCTGGCCCTGGACGACGTGGACGTGGCCGCGGCGGTGACAGCGACCCTGCGGATCCGCGGCTGGCTGGGCCGGGTACGAACGGAGTTGCCACCCGGCATCGTGGCCCGACTCGACCCCCGCCGACTGGACGTCATCGTCGCCAACCTGGTCGGCAACGCCTTCCGGCACGGTGCCGAGCCGGTGTCGGTGCGACTCGGCGCCGACCCGGACTGGGTCACCATCGAGGTGGCCGACCGGGGGCCCGGACTGGACGCGGAGGTGTTGCCGCACGTCTTCGACCGCCTCTACAAGGCCGACACCGCGCGAACCCGCTCCGAGGGCAGCGGCCTCGGCCTCGCCATCTCCTGGGAGAACGCGCGGCTGCACCGCCACGGCGAGCGTCGGGGGAGTCTCGTCGCGAGCAACGGCACCCACGGCGGCGCGGTGTTCACCCTCCGCCTGCCCCGCGAAACGGCGGACACCGGAGGTGCCCGGTGACCGGCCGACGAACGGGCCGCGCACTGCTCGCCGGCGGACTGCTCCTGACGCTGCTCGCGGCGGGCTGTGGGGTACAACCCAGCGCTGTCATCACCGGCCGTCCGCCGATCAGCGGCCCCGCCCAGGGCAACTGGCTCTACCTGCTCGCGCACGGCGAACTGGTGCTGGTCCTCCGCCCGGTCAACGGGGACCCGTCGCCCGCCGCCGCGCTCTCGCTGCTCGCGGCCGGTCCGCAGGAGAACGAACGCGCCCAGGGTTTCACCAGCGACGTTCCGGCCGGCCTCGACCCGGTCACTGTGACGGCGGGAGCCGATCAGGCCGGTGACCTCACGGTGCGGGCGAACATCGCCGCGCAGGCGTTGTCAGCGCACGCGGTCGACCAGATCATCTGCACGACGGTCGCCGCCGCGGCGCAGGTCAGCGCGGCGAACACCGCCACCACCGTCACGATCGTCGGGTCGGACGGCGTCCAAGCGCCCCGGGCGTGCCCGATCAGGTGACCGGGCACGCCCGCCGACTCACACCAGATGGTCGACCGCGCGTTCCGGCCGGGGCAACCCGCTGTGGTGGCCGTGGTCCTCATCGGCCAGCGCGCCGGCGATCAGGATGTCGATCAGGGAGGCGAAGCCGATACCGGCCTGCTGCCAGATCTGCGGGAACTGGGACGCGGCGGTGAAGCCGGGGAACGTGTTGACCTCGTTGACGATGGGCTCGGGCGACCCCTCGGTGGGCAGGAAGAAGTCGACCCGCAGCAGCCCACGGCAGTCGAGGGCCTGGAAGGCGCGAATCGCACGGTCCTGAAGCACCTCGGTGGTCGCCGCGTCGAGCGGGGCGGGAATCTGGAAGATCGCCCCGCCGTCGTACTTCGCGTCGTAGTCGAAGAAGCCGGCGCCGGTCACGCTGATCTCCAGCGGCGGGCCGGCCTGTACCCGGCCGTCCGGGTGCTGGAGGACCGCCACGTCGATCTCCCGTCCCCGCGCCCCCTGCTCGACGAGCACCTTCGGGTCGACCTGGCGGGCCTGTTCCAGCGCGGCGGGAACTCCCGCCCAGTCGTCCACCCTGACGACGCCCAGGCTCGACCCGGCCCGGGCCGGCTTGACAAAGACCGGCAGTTCCAGCCGACGCTGGTCCTCGGGCGACAGGGCCTCACCTGGACGCAGGGTCACCCCCGGGCTGACCCGCAGGCCCTCCGCCGCGAGGAGCCGCTTGGTGACCCCCTTGTCCATGCCGGCGGCGCTGGCGAAGACACCGTTGCCGACGTACGGCACGCCGAGCCACTCCAGCAGCGACGACACGGTGCCGTCCTCGCCGTACGGGCCGTGCAGGGCCGGGAAGACCACGTCCTGGGCACGAAGGACGCGCAACGCCGCAGGCAGAGGCGTCGGTCGACCGCCGACGTGCCACCCGCCCTCGCGGTCGATGAGCACCTCGGTGACCTGGTACCGCTCACGGTCCAGGTGGGCGAGGATGCTCGCCGCCGAGCGACAGGACACCTCGTGCTCGCCGCTCTGCCCGCCGTACAGCACTGCCAGTCGGGTTGTCATGAGTTCCGTGCCCTTCCGTGGAGGTGCTCGCGGGCCACCCGGGCCCCGATGCCGGTCAAGATCTCGTGTGGGTTGGTGTCGGCCCAGCGGGCCCACTCGACGACCGTCGGAGGGTGCTGGTCGCCCTCGGCCGGGCCGAACACCACGACCGGGTCGCCGATCGTCACGGGAAGATCCCCGGCGTCGACCACACACTGGTCCATGGCGATGCGCCCGACGATCGGGCACCGCCGGCCGGCGAGCCACACCGAGGCGCGGCCACCCGCGGCCCGGGGCAGCCCGTCGGCGTAACCGAGCGGCAGCAGCGCCAGCGTGGTCGGTGCGCCGGTCACGTGCTCGGGCCCGTAGGAGACGCCGGTGCCGGCCGGCACCCGCTTGACGTTGACAACGCTCGTGCGCAGGGTCATCGCGGGGTGCAGCCCGAACTCGCCCGGACCGCTCACGCCGAACGGGTCCACACCGTAGAGGGCGATCCCGATCCGGCAGAGGTCGAATCGGGTCCGCGGTGCGGAGAGGGCGGCCGCCGAGTTGGCCAGGTGAACGAGATCAGGAGCCAGGCCGGCCGACCGTGCGGTCCGCAGCGCCTCCTCGAAGGTCGCCACCTGACGGGTGAGCGCGGGGGCGCCCGGCAGGTCGGCGTCGGCGAGGTGGGACCACACCCCGCGCACCCGGATCCCACCCTCTCGCTCGTACTTGCGGGCCCAACCGACCAACTCGGGCCAGTCGTCCCCGGCGGCCCCGTTGCGGGACAACCCGGTGTCCGCCTTGAGCTGCACCATCGCCGGTACGCCGAGCAGACGGGCCGCGTCGGCGACGGCGTGCAGGTGCGTCGTCGTGGACACGCCGACGTCGACGCCACTCTTGATCAACATACCGAAGTCGTCATCCGGGCCGTGCAGCCAGCTCAACGTGGGCGCTGTCACACCCTCCTCGCGCAGGGTCAGCGCCTCGGCCGTCGAGGTCACTCCCAGCCAGGAGGCGCCGGCGCGCAGCGCGGCCCGGGCCACCTGCGCCGCGCCGTGGCCGAACCCGTCGGCCTTCACCACGGCCATCAGTCCGGTGCCGGTGACCGACGCGATCGTCCGCACGTTGCTGGCGATCGCGTCCAGGTCGATCAGGGCTTCGGCGAGGGCGCTCATCCGGCCGCCTCCACCCGTCGCGAGCCGGGCAGCGCGAACAGCCAGCCCGCGCGAGCCGCCAGCAGCCCGCGGTGAACGGCCAGGCTCAGAGCGATCACCAGCCCGCTCAGCAGAATCGGATAACCGAGCACGATCAGGCCCTGAGCGGACCCACCCAGTCCGGAAACCGGTGCGAGCAACAGCCGGTGCAGCAGGGCCAGGACCGGCATGTGAATGACGTAGATCGGCAGGGTGATGCGGCCGAGCCTAGCCAGCGGTTCGCTGAGCGCCGAGCACCGCGACAGCCGGGCAGCGGCGGTTATGCCGAAGATCACTGCCACCACGGAGACCGCCGGCCATACCCCGAACCACTGCTGGGCGCCGGTTGCCGCCATCGCGGCGAGCGCCAGGACGTAGCCACCCGAGGTCAGTAACAGCCGGCGGCGGGTGGCGGTGGCGGCCCACTGCTGGATCTGCGGCCGCAGGTACAGGCCGGCGAGGAAGAAGATCAGATTCTGGTAGAGGCCGGCGCGGTTGCCCGGCGTGTCGAGCAGGCCGGCGGCGGCGACGGCGGACAGCGCGGCGGCGGGGACCAGGACCAGCGCCCGGGGCACCCGGCGGGTCAACTTGGCGATCGTGAAGTACAGCGCCAGGGCGTACAGGTACCAGAGGTTGGACGGCGTGATGGTGAACTGCTCCAGCAGGCCGAGCGCCGAGGTGGCCCGGTCGGTCGGCAGTTCCGGTGCGGCGGCGAGGACCACTGTGTGAATCAGCAGCCAGACGGCGTACAGGTAGAGGAACCCGGCGATCCGGCTGCGGGCGACGACCCGCCACGGCCGCTGGGCGGCGTTCGCCGCGAAGACGCCCGAGATGGTGAAGAACAACGGCATCCGCAGCGGAAGGAACTGCTCACCCAGCGTTCCCCAGAAGCCCGGCACCGGTACGCCGATGTGCCAGTCGATCTGGAGGTAGTCCTTCACGACGACGTGCCACAGGACGACGAGGATGATGCAGACGCCCTTCGCGGCATCGGCCCACTGCGCCCGGTGTGATCCGGCGGCGGGTGCGGTCGCGGAGGCAGAGGTGGGTCCGGTCCGTTGGCGGTGGCGGAACCGGACGCGTGGCGCGTCGGGCTCCGGCTCGGCGGGCCGGGATTCGGTGGGAGAGAGCTGTTGGATCACTCACCGAAAGCTGCCAGCCGGATATCCGCACGTGATCCACGAATTGTCATGGTCCGGTAATGGACGCCGTCGGACCCGATCCGTAGGCGGTTCCGAGCCGCCCCCGGCGGACGCCAGGCGGCACTAGGCTCGTTGCGGAGGTGTCGAACATGAAGCTCGGGCTGCACTACTGGAACTACTCGACTCCGGCCGACCCGGCCGCTATCGCACCGACCCTGGCGCAGACGGCGACAGTCGCCGAGCAGGCCGGCGTCGCGTCGTTCACTGTGATGGACCACTTCTTCCAGATGGACGCGGTGTTCGCGGCCGACGAGCCGATGCTGGAGGCGTACACCACGCTCGGCTACGTCGCGGCCATGACCCAGCGGATGACGCTGGGCGTACTGGTCACCGGCGTGATGTACCGCTACCCGGGGTTGCTCGCCAAGACCGTGACGACCCTCGACGTGCTCTCCGGCGGCCGGGCCCGCCTCGGCATCGGCGCCTCCTGGTACGAGCGGGAGCAGCTCGGGTTGGGTGTGCCGGTCGTCCCGGTGGCCGAGCGGTTCGAGCGGTTGGAGGAGACGCTGCGCATCTGCCTTCAGATGTGGAGTGCCGACGACGGCCCGTTCAACGGGAAGCACTACCAGCTCGCCGAGACCATCAACTCGCCGCAGCCGTTGAGCCGCCCGCGACCGCCCATCATGATCGGTGGTGGCGGCGAGAAGAAGACCCTGCTGCTGGTGGCCCGGTACGCCGACGCCTGCAACCTGTTCGGCCGCAGCGGTAGCGACGACATCGCGCGCAAGCTGGATGTGCTGCGCGGGCACTGCGCCGCCGAGGGTCGCGACTACGACACCATCGAGAAGACGGTGGTCGCCGCCCAGGCGCCGCTGGACGACACCGACGCGTTCCTCGCCGAGGTGTCCGAGTACGCCGCGCTCGGGGTGAGCGAGGTGCAGGTGACGCCGGATCGGGACCCGATCGAGTTCGCCCGGCGGCTCGGCGACGAGGTGCTGCCCCGGCTGGCCGACATCGGTTGATTCCGCCTCGACCGGTGTGGGTGCCATCGTGAACAAATAGCCAATTCCTGGTGGCTCAACGGCGCGCCCACACCGTCTGTGGCTCCACAAACGACGTCGTCGGCGCGAATGAGCCGAATCACATCCGGTGGTTCGCTTCGACTGCCGGAAATTGTTCGACGACGTGCCAGGTAGCCTCTCCGGGTGTCGCAGATGTTGCCGCTTCTTGTTACCGATCGGTATGACGTCGTCGAGCTCATCGGCCAGGGTGGAATGGGTCGAGTGTGGAAAGCCCGCGACCGAATGCTGCAACGGGACGTCGCCATCAAGGAAATCGTTCCGCCCCCTGGTCTGACCATTGAGGCGCGACAGGAATTGCGGGTCCGGTCACTTCGGGAGGCACGGGCAATCGCGCAACTCGACCACGTCAACGTCGTCCGGGTCTTCGATGTGCTGTTGAGCGCCGACGGTGACCCGCAGATCGTGATGGAGTACGTGCCGTCCCGTTCGCTGCACGACACGATCACCACCGACGGTCCCGTCCCGCCGGTGCGGGCGGCCGAGATCGGGCTGGCCGT
This sequence comes from Micromonospora sp. NPDC048843, assembly GCF_040649965.1. Taxonomy (NCBI): domain Bacteria; kingdom Bacillati; phylum Actinomycetota; class Actinomycetes; order Micromonosporales; family Micromonosporaceae; genus Micromonospora; species Micromonospora sp. NPDC048843. Next base: position 36,787 of record NZ_JBEZGJ010000017.1, on the reverse strand, counting down.
GCTCGGCGCGCTACGCGCCGCCCACCGCGCCGGGATCATGCACCGCGACGTCAAACCGGCGAACATCCTCGTCGGTGCGGACGACCGGATCGTGCTCACCGACTTCGGCCTGGCCACCGCCGTCGAGGACGTGAACCTCACCCTCAGCGGTGTGGTGCTCGGCTCGCCCGCGTACGTCTCTCCCGAACGGGCCATGCGGGGCACTGTGGGTCCGGAGGGGGATTTCTGGTCGCTCGGCGCGACCCTGTACGCCGCCGTCGAGGGCCAGTCGCCGTACGCCCGGCCGTCGAGTCTGATGAGCCTCACCGCCCTGGTCACCGAGCCGCCGCCCGCGGCGCGACGGGCGGGACCGCTCGCGCCGGTGCTGGCCGGTCTGCTGCGCAAGGACCCGGCCGAGCGGATGGACGCGGACGCGGCCGAGCAGTTGCTCCGGACGGCGCTGGACGGCACACCCCGGCCGCCCATAGCGGTGACGTGGCGTCCGGCGCCCGCCGCGTCAACGGCGATCACGGCCCATCCGGTCGACACTCCCGACGTACCCCGGTCGTCGGCCCCGGTGGCCGCGGATCGTGCCGGTCGGGGACCGGCCCGCCGACGGCGGACCTGGCTTCTCGGTGGCCTCGCGGCAGTGGTCGCACTCGGCCTGGCGGTCGGGGTTCCGCTGGCCACCCGCCGTGCGTCGCGGCCGGCCGGGGGAGGGGCCGAGTTGGTGGACGCCGCAGTGCCGGGTGCGCCGTCGACGCCCGCTGCCGCACCGACGACCGCTGCGCTCCGACCGATCTCGTGGTCGGTCTACCGGGACAGCAGCGGCTTCTCGATGCCGGCGCCGCGCGACTGGCAGATCGTCCGGCGCGGGCAGCGGGTCGAACTGCACGAGCCGGGCGGCGAACGGATGCTGGTCGTCAGCCAGACCGACTCGCCGCGCAACGACCCGTTGGCCGAACTGGCCGGCCCGGCCGTCGGTGAGCGGTACCGCGACTACCGCCGGGTCGAGCTGCTCGCCGTCAACTACCAGCTCAAGGCAGCCGACCTGGAGTGGGTTTACACCAGCGAGGCGGGTACCGCGATGCGCGGGCGCCAGCGCACCTTCACGACGGAGAAGCGTCAGGGTTACCGCATCGCCTGGTTGACACCCGAGTCCGCCTGGGAGGTCGCCGGGACGGACGCGTTCCGGGAGATCACCGCGGGCTTCCGGCCGGCGTCGACGGCGGGTGGGGCCACCCCGTCGGCCACGCCGGACCGTCGAGTGTCACCGACCCCGAGCGTGCCCCCGGCGCGGTCGGGCAACCGGCTCGTCGGGGTGGCGAGCAAGCGGTGCCTGGACGTGAGCGCGCCGGAATCACCCGACCCGGTCCGGCTCGGGATCTGGGACTGCCGGGACGCCCGCGCCTCCCACCAGCTCTGGGCGATGCGCTCGGACCGGAGCGTGCAGTTGGGTGGGCGTTGCCTGGACGTGCTCTCCGCGTCCAGCGACGCCGGAGCGGCGATCCAGCTCACCACCTGCAACACGACCCCGGCGCAACAGTTCACACTGAACGAGGCCGGGCAACTCGTCAACGCGCACAGCGGACTGTGCCTGGGCACTGTCGGTCAGAGCACCGCGAACGGCGCGATGATCGAGCAGCGCAGCTGTAGTGCCGGCACGAGCCAACTGCAGTGGACCCGGCGATAGCGCCAGGACGCCGACGAGGGCCCTCCTCCCGGTGCTGCGGAGGACGGCCCTCGTCGGTGGTGGGGTCAGGCGACCGCTGCGGGGAATCGTTCCCAGACCCGGTGCGCGGCCATCAACTGCTGCACAGCGGTCAGCGCCTCGGCGCCCGAGCCCGCCGCCACGACGCCCGGGGTGCCGGCGACGCCGGCCTGCTCCAGCACTGTGACGCCGGCGCCCCAGGCGCCGATCGCCTTGGCGTGCCGCCAGCACTCCTCGACGAGCAGCAGCACGCGGGGGTCGACGGTTGCCGGGTCTGGCGTGCCCGCCTTGGCGTCGCGGGCGGGCAGGGCGTCCGGTGCGGGCGCCGGTGCTCCGGCCAGCAGGACCGCGTCGAACTCGACCGACCGGCCGGTGGCGAAGGTGCGCTGCACCGGCAGGTCACCCACCAGGCCGCCGTGCGGGGCGATCAGCAGCGGCACCATACCCGCGCTGAACACCGCCTGGCGGACCTCGTCGACGCCGTCCAGGTCGCCGTCGGGGTCGACGACGATCCCGACGGTGCGGCCATCGCTCGGCCACTCCCGACCGACCTGCGACAGCGCCGGGCTGGGCGTGACGTCGGGGAGCGGCACTGTCGGCTGGGGTGCGGGCAGGCCCAGGCCGGCGGCTACCTGCTCGCACAGCACCGGGTCGATGTTGGCGAGGCTCTGCAGCTGGCGCTCCTTGATCGCCTGGTGGTAGCACTTGCCCAGCTCGAAGGTGTACGCCCGGATGATGTGTTCCTTCTCGACCGGCGACATGCTCAGCCAGAACAGACGGACCTGGCTGTAGTGGTCGTCGAACGAGGCGGGGTTGGCGCGTACCTTCGGTGCCTGCGCGACAGTGACCGGCACGTCGACGAAGGCGTGCTCGGCGTCCCCGGCGGGGAACGGGTTGCCGCCGTCGAGCGAGTTCGGTCGGTACGGTGCGACGCCGCCGTGCACGGCGTGCTGGTGGAAGCCGTCGCGCAGCATGTCGTTCACGTCGGCGTGCGGGCGGTTGATCGGGATCTGCGTGAAGTTCGGCCCGCCCAGCCGGGTGAGCTGCGTATCGAGGTACGAGAAGAGCCGGCCCTGCAACAGCGGGTCGTTGGTGACGTCGATGCCTGGGGGCAGGTGACCGAGGTGGAAGGCGACCTGTTCGGTCTCGGCGAAGAAGTTCGTGGGCGTCCGGTTGAGCACCAGCTTCCCGATGGGCTGCACCTCGGCCAGCTCCTCCGGCACGATCTTCGTCGGGTCGAGCAGGTCGATCCCGTCGAAGGTCTCCTCGGGGGTGTCCGGGAAGACCTGGATGCCCAGCTCCCACTCGGGGTACGCGCCGGCCTCGATGGCGTCGTAGAGGTCGCGTCGGTGGAAGTCCGGGTCGATGCCGCCGAGCAGCTGGGCCTCCTCCCAGGTCAGTGAGTGCACGCCCAGCTTCGGCTTCCAGTGGAACTTGGCCAGCACCGTCTCCCCAGCCTCGTTGACGAGGCGGAAGGTGTGCACGCCGAAGCCCTCCATCGTCCGGTACGAACGCGGAATGCCCCGGTCGGACATGTTCCAGATGGTGTGGTGCTGCGCCTCGGTGTGCAGCGACACGAAGTCCCAGAAGGTGTCGTGGGCGCTCTGCGCCTGCGGGATCTCCCGGTCGGGGTGCGGCTTGCCGGCGTGGATGATGTCCGGGAACTTGATCGCGTCCTGGATGAAGAAGACCGGCATGTTGTTGCCGACCAGGTCGAAGGTGCCCTCGTCGGTGTAGAACTTCGTGGCGAAGCCACGGGTGTCGCGGACCGTGTCGGCCGAACCCCGCGAACCGAGCACCGTGGAGAACCTGACGAAGACGTCGGTCTCACGGCCCTTCTTGAGGAAGCCGGCACGGGTGACCGCCTCGGCGGTGCCGTACGCGGTGAAGACACCGTGCGCGCCGGCGCCCCGGGCGTGCACCACGCGCTCCGGAATGCGTTCGTGGTCGAAGTGCGTGATCTTCTCGCGGAGGTGGTGGTCCTGGAGGAGCACCGGGCCGCGCGGGCCGGCCTTGAGCGAGTGGTCGGTGTCGCGCAGCCGTGCCCCGTTCGCTGTCGTGAGGTAGGCCCCCTGCTGACCGTTCGCGATCGTCGGCGCGCCGGTCTCCGCGCCGGTCGGCGTGCGCGTCTGCGGTGCCCCCTGTTCCGGCTTCGGCGGCAGCGGGTCGTGCGGCGTCGTCGGCTCCTCGATCGGTGGCGGCGCGCTCCCCGGCGCACCGGGGATGTCGGGGGTGAGGGCGTCGGCGATCTTTCCTGAGGCGGTCTTCACGACGTTCTTGACCGCCTCGGCGGGCTTGCTGGAATCCACTGAATGAACCTCTCCATGGCGCGTGTGCGGGCCGGCGCCTGCCCTGCTACCCCAGGTCAGAGGGTCGAAACACGACTCATCTCGGCATCCTGCGCCGGGACTGGTGATTTCGCCGATGCCGGGATCGGCCAGGCAGCCAAAACTGACATACGTCGATATCCCTCGACTTTAGGGAGTGCCCGACGTGTCCTCACCAACCACCACCCGTCCCCGTTCCGTCGCAGCCCGTGCCACCCGGCTCGCCTTGGCCGCCGTCCTGGCCGCCGGCGGCGTCGTGGCCGGATCGTCCGGCGCCGCCCAGGCCGCCGGCCCGTACGAGCGAGGCCCCGCCCCGACCACAGCGATCCTGGAGGCGAGCCGCGGCCCGTTCGCGACGTCCTCGCAGAGCGTGTCCTCGCTGAGCGTCACCGGCTTCGGCGGCGGCGTCATCTACTACCCGACCAGCACCAGCGAGGGCACCTTCGGCGCCATCGCCATCTCGCCCGGTTACACCGCCGCCTGGTCCAGCATCAGCTGGCTCGGACCACGCATCGCCTCGCACGGTTTCGTGGTGATCGGCATCGAGACCAACAGTCGCCTGGACCAGCCGGACAGCCGGGGCCGGCAGTTGCTCGCCGCGCTGGACTACCTGACCCAGCGCAGTTCGGTGCGCACCCGGATCGACAGCAGTCGACTCGCTGTGGCCGGTCACTCCATGGGTGGCGGGGGCAGCCTGGAGGCGGCCTCGTCGCGGCCGTCGTTGCAGGCCGCGGTGCCGCTGGCACCGTGGAACCTGGACAAGAGCTGGTCCGAGCTACGGGTGCCCACGCTGATCGTCGGTGGGGAGAGCGACAGCGTCGCGCCGGTCTCGTCGCACTCGGTGCCCTTCTACAACAGCATCCCGGCGTCCGCCGAGAAGGCGTACCTGGAGCTGAACGGGGCGAGCCACTTCTTCCCGCAGACCACCAACACGCCGACCGCGCGGCAGATGGTGGCCTGGTTGAAGCGGTTCGTCGACGACGACACCCGCTACGAGCAGTTCCTCTGCCCCGGCCCGAGCGGCTCGCAGATCCAGGAGTACCGCAACACCTGTCCCAGCGCCTGACGGCGGTCACGGGGCGGTCGCCGCTGGCGGCCGCCCCGTCCACGTGCGTAAAGGGGGCATTGAAGGTCTTGACGCCAAACCCGAGAAACGTACACTGCGAGTGTAAATAAACACCCGCCACGACAGAGGGATGGGTGATGGAGCGCGGCCTCGAACTGCACCACATCGGCGTCCGTTTCGGCGGCCTCACCGCCCTCGACGACGTGTCCCTGCGGGTGCCACCCAACCGGGTGGTGGGCGTCATCGGACCCAACGGAGCCGGCAAGACCACGCTGTTCAACGTGATCTGCGGCTTCGTCGCACCGGAGACGGGCTCACTCACCCTCGACGGCCGGCCGCTGCGGCCACGGCCGCACCGGCTGACCCGGCTCGGCATCGCCCGGACCCTCCAGGGCACCGGGCTCTTCGCCGGGCTGAGCGTGCTGGAGAACGTGATGACCGGCGCTTCGCACACCGCCCGTGCCGGCTTCGTCCCGGCGCTGCTCGGGCTGCCGGCCAGCGACCGCGACGAGCGCCGGCTGCGCGCGGACGCCCTGGCCATCCTCGACGAGCTGGGCATCGCCGAGCACGCGGGGGCCGCGCCGGCCACCCTGCCCTTCGCCGTACGCCAGCGGGTCGCCCTGGCCCGCGCGCTCGCCGCCCGGCCCCGGCTGCTCCTGCTCGACGAGCCGGCCGGTGGCCTCGGGGCGGACGACATCGCCGAGCTGGCGGAGCTGGTCCGGCAACTGCCCCGACGGGACACCGACCCCTGCGCCGTGCTCCTGGTCGAGCACCACATGGACCTGGTGATGGCCGTCTGCGACGAGCTCGTGGTCCTCGACTTCGGTCGGGTCATCGCCGCCGGCGCCCCGGACGAGATCCGCGACGACCCGGCGGTCACCGACGCGTACCTCGGTGCCACCGTCGAGGAAGAGGTCTCCCCATGAGCGGCACCGATCTGCTGGTCGTGCGGGGGCTGGTCGCCGGTTACGGCGCCGCGCCCGTGTTGCGGGCCATCGACCTCACCATCCCGGCCGGCACGATCGCCGCTGTCGTCGGCGCCAACGGCGCCGGCAAGACCACCCTCCTGCGCGCGCTCTCCGGCATGATCCGCCCGGCCGCAGGTCAGGTCCTGCTGGCCGGGGAGGACCTTCGCGGTACGCCGGTGGAGCAGCTCGTCCGACGCGGCATGGCGCACGTCCCGGAGGGCCGGGGCGTGATCAGCGAGCTGACCGTCGACGAGAACCTGCGGCTGGGCGGGCTGTGGCGACGCGACCGGGCCGACGCCGGGCGGGCGCTCGACGAGGTCTACCAGCTCTTCGAGCCGCTGGCCCGACGCCGCCGGCACCTCGGTCACCAGCTCTCCGGCGGGGAGCGGCAGATGCTCGCGCTCGGTCGGGCCCTGGTCGGCCGGCCCCGTCTGCTGTTGCTGGACGAGCCGTCGCTCGGCCTGGCGCCACGGGTGGTCGCCCGGACCATGGCCCTGCTCCGCCAACTGCGCGACCGCACCGGGCTGACCGTCCTGCTGGTCGAGCAGAACGTGCGCAGCGCGCTCGCCGTCGCCGACCAGGGCGTCGTGATGTCCCTCGGTCGGGTGGTGATCGCCGCCCCGGCGGTGCAGCTACGCGACGACGTCGACCTGCGCCACGCCTACCTCGGTTTCTGACCACCACCTCGTCCCCCGGAGGGAGAACTGTTGGACCGCTTCGTCTTCCTCACCGTCGACGGCCTGTCCCGGGGCGCGGTGTATGCCGCGTTCGCACTGGCCCTGGTGCTCATCTGGCGGGCGGCGCGGGTCGTCAACTTCGCCCAGGGAGCGATGGCCGTCGCCGCCGCGTACGTCGCCTACACGGTCAGCACCGCCACCGGTTCCTACTGGCTGGGCTTCGTTGTCGCGATCGTCACCGGCCTGCTGCTCGGTGCGCTGGTGGACCGGGTGGTGATGCGGCACGTCGATCACGCCTCACCGCTCAACCCGGTGATCGTCGCGCTCGGGCTGGTGCTGCTGATCCAGGCCGTGCTGGGCATGGTGTACGGCAGCGAGTTCCGCCCCGCCGAGGCCCCGTTCAGCCGCTCCGCCCTCACTGTGGGCGGGGTCGCCGTGCTGTCCCCGTACGACCTGTTCGTCTTCGCCACGATCGGCGTGGTGGTCAGTGGCCTGGCCTGGATGTTCGCGCGTACCCCGGTGGGGTTGCGGATGCGCGCGGCGGCCTTCGCTCCGGAGGTCTCCCGGCTGCTCGGGGTCAACGTCGGTGGGATGCTGACCCTCGGCTGGGCGCTCGCCTCCGGGGTGGGCGCGCTGGCCGCCATGCTGGTCCTGCCGACCGAGTTGGGCCTGCACCCGCACGCCATGGACCTGGTGTTCGTCTCGGCGTTCACGGCGGCGGTGGTCGGCGGGCTGGACAGTCCACCGGGGGCGGTGGTCGGTGGGCTGGTGGTGGGGCTGCTGCTCTCCTACGTGAGCGGCTACGCCGGCAGTGACCTCACCCCGCTCGCGGTGCTGGTCCTGCTGCTGGCGGTGCTGCTGGTCCGGCCCGGTGGGCTGTTCGCCCCGGTCGCGGCGAGGCGGGTGTGAGCGCCACGAAGGCGGCAGTGCCGCCGACGGAGCAGCTCGACGACCCGGGCGGCCGACCGGTCGACCGGCGACGCGGCTCCACACTGCTGCGCCACCTCGCGGTGGTGCTGGCCGCAGGGTTGCTGCTGGTGGCGCTCAGCTACTCCGTCGAGCCGTTCCGCAACTTCCAGCTCGCCACAGTGGCCGCCTACCTCTGCGCGACCGCGGGGCTGACCGTCCTCACCGGGCTCAACGGTCAACTGTCGCTCGGGCACGGCGCGCTGATGGCCACCGGGGCGTACACGGTGGCGCTGTGCCAGACCGCGTTCGCCGACCGGGGGATGACCGGCGGCTGGCTGTTGCCGCTGTCGTTGGCCGCGGCGATCGTCAGCACCGTCGCGGTCGGCGCTGTGGTCGGTGTGGCCGCGGCCCGCCTGCGCGGCCCCTATCTGGCCGGGGTCACCCTCGCGGTGGCAGTGGTGGTGCCGGCGCTGGCTGTCACCTTCGACGGCGTGTTCAACGGCGAGCAGGGGCTGTCGGTGCCGGTGGAGCCGCCGCCGCTGTCGCTCGGCCCGTACTTCCCGTACGAGCGGTGGCAGCTCTGGGTCACCGGCGCGGCCACCCTGCTCGCGTTGCTGCTGTTGGCGAATCTGGTCCGCAGCCGGTACGGGCGTACCTTCCGGGCGGTCCGCGACGACGAGGTGGCGGCCCGCCTCGCCGGCATCCACGTGGCCCGCACCCAGGTCCTCGCGTTCGTGGTCAGCGCGGCCACCGCCGGGCTCGGCGGCGCGCTGCTGGCGGTGCTCGCGCAGAGCGTCTCACCCGGCGCGTTCTCGCTGACCCTGTCGCTGTTCCTGCTGATGGCCGTGGTGATCGGTGGCCTGGGTCGACTGACCGGCGCGTTGTGGGGGGCCGTCCTGCTGGTCGCCCTGCCCGATCTGACCCACTCGGTGACCGAGATGCTCACGCTCTCGCCCGCTGTGGCGCAGCGGCTGGAGGGCAACCTCCCCCTGGCGATCTTCGGTCTCACCCTGATCGTCGTCATGATCGCCGCCCCCGGCGGTGTGCAGGGTCTGCTGTCGCGTCTCGGCCGGGCGTTGCTGGCCAGGCGGCCGACCCGGCGTTCCTGAGCTGTCCTCGGTCCGGCCTCGGCCGGGCGCCCCACCACCACACCGTTCCCACAGACAACCGGACCGAGAAAGGTCGGTGTTTCCCATGCACCGTAAAGCGCATCGCGGCCTCGCGATCGCCAGCACCCTTGCCCTGCTCATCACCGCAGCCGGCTGTAGCGGCGACGACGGCCCCGGCTCCGGCGGGGCGTCGGTGCCGGGCGTCACCGACACCGAGATCGTCGTCGGCACCCACATGCCGCTGACCGGTCCGGCCTCGGCCGGCTACTCGAAGATCGCTCCGGCGACGAAGGCGTACTTCGACTACGTCAACGCCAACGGCGGAGTGCACGGCCGCAAGATCACCTACAAGATCATGGACGACGGCTACAACCCGGCGAACACCCAGCAGGTGGTCCGTCAGCTCGTCCTCCAGGACAAGGTCTTCGCCGTCCTCAATGGTCTGGGCACGCCGACGCACACCGGTGTGCTCGACTTCCTCAAGAGCAACCGGGTGCCAGACCTCTTCGTCGCCTCCGGTAGCCGCAGCTGGGACCAGCCGGACAAGTATCCGGGCACGTTCGGGTTCAACCCGGACTACACCGTCGAGGGCAAGATCCTCGCCAACTACGCGAAGGCGAACCTGGCCGGCCAGAAGGTCTGCTTCCTCGGTCAGGACGACGACTTCGGCCGGGACAGCCTGGCCGGCGTGGAGAAGGTGCTCGGCGCCGGTGCCGTGGCGGTCAAGCAGACGTACGTCACCAGCAACACCAACGTGGCGCCGCAGATCGGCGCGTTCAAGGCGGCCGGTTGCCAGGTCGTCGTGCTCGCCACAGTGCCCGGCTTCACAGCGCTCTCCGTCGGCACGGCGGCACGGCTGGGCTTCAAGCCGCAGTGGCTGGTCTCCAACGTCGGCGCCGACCACCCGACCCTGGCCAAGCAGCTCGGCGCCGCCGCGCCGCTGCTGGAGGGGATGGTCGGCACCAACTACCTGCCGATGCAGAACGACACGGCGAACCCGTGGATCCAGCTCTTCACGAAGGTCAACAAGGAGCACAACGGGGACGCGCCGTTCGACGGCAACACCGTCTACGGCATGTCGGTCGGCTATCTCTTCGTGCAGACGCTGCTCGCCGCCGGCAAGGACCTCACCCGGGAGAAGGTGCTGGGGGCAGTGCAGAAGGGCGGCTTCCAGGGCCCCGGGCTGGTGCCGCTGCGCTTCTCGGCCACTGATCACTCCGGGTACGGCGGCCAGCGGTTGAGCCGGGTGAGCGGGGGAGTGCAGACCTACTTCGGGCCGGCGTACGAGACGGACGAGGCGGACGGGGCGGTCAACGAGTACACCGTCGCCCCGGCCGCGCCGCCGGCGAACGGGGTGCCGACCGTCTCCTGAGGCCCCGCAGCCCCGACGTCCGACCGGGCGTGGTTTCCCCCGACCACGCCCGGTCGGACTGCTGCGCGCGTGCTGCCGGAGCGGCCTGTCGACCAATCGTCGAAGGCGTTGACCGATACCGATCGACGCTCCTACTATCTGCACCGTGAATGCATATTCGGGCCGACTCGCGGATAGGGTCGCCATCGTCACCGGCGCCAGTCGGGGGATCGGTCTGGCCATCGCCCAACGCCTCGTCGCCGAGGGCGCGCGGGTGGGTCTGACCGCCCGCCGTCCCGAAGGGCTGGCCGAGGCGGTCGCCACCCTGGGCGGTTCGGCACACGCCCTCGCGGTGCCGGGTCGGGCCGACGATCCCGAGCATCGGGCCGCCGCGGTGAGCCAGGTGAGCGCGGCGTTCGGGCCGGTGGATCTGCTGGTCAACAACACCGGCATCAACCCGGTGCACGGCCCGCTGGTCGAGCTGGACCTGGCCGCGGCCCGCAAGATCCTCGACGTGAACGTGGTCGCCGCGCTCGGCTGGGTGCAGGAGGTCTGCGCCGCCGGCATGAGCGAGCGCGGTGGCTGCGTCGTCAACGTCTCGTCGATCGCCGGGCTCGGCCCGTCGCCCGGCATCGCCTGCTACGGGGTCAGCAAGGCCGCGCTCAACCACCTCACCGCCAGCCTCGCCGTGGAGCTGGGGCCGACGGTCCGGGTCAACGCGGTCGCCCCCGGCGTGGTGAAGACCCGCTTCGCCGCCGCCCTCTACGACGGGCGGGAGGCCGAGGTCGCCGCGCGGTACCCGCTCGGGCGCCTCGGTCTGCCGTCGGACGTGGCCGGCGCGGTCGCCTTCCTGGCCTCCGACGACGCCAGTTGGATCACCGGGCAGACCATCGTCTGCGACGGCGGCGTCTCGCTGACCGGCCGGGCCGGATGACGGCGTCGGCGGAGCGTCCGGAGCCGCTGATCAACGGCTGTCTAGACTCGGCGGTGCGTCGGGGGACGTCGTGGCGGTGAGGGGGCGAGGGCGGATGGACGCAGTCGATGTGGCGGGCCGGGTCGACGGGCGCACCGCCCGCGCCGAGCGGACCCGCGCCGCCATCGTCGAGGCGCACCTCGCGCTCATCTCCGAGGGTGACCTCCGCCCGACCGGGGAACGCATCGCCGAGCGGGCCGGCATCTCGCTGCGCACCCTCTGGACCAACTTCAAGGACATGGAGACGCTCTTCGAGGCCAGCGGCGCGGAGGTGCTCCGCCAGCAGGACGCCGCCTACCGGCCGATCTCACCGGGGCTGCCATTGGCGAAGCGGGTCGACGCGTACTGCCGGCAGCGGGCTCGACTGCTCCAGCTCATCGCGTCGTCGGCGCGGGCCGCGCAGATGCGTGAGCCGGTCTCCGAACAGCTGCACCGCAACCGTCTCAAGCACATCGAACGGGTCCGCGACGAGGTCGAGGAGCTCTTCGCCGTCGAGCTGGCCGAGGCCGGGCCGGGGCGCGAGCAGTTGCTCAACGCCCTGGTGGCGGCGAGCACCTGGCAGGCCTGGTCGATGCTGCGTTACGGGCTCGGTCTCGGCGTGGACCAGGCCCGCGCGGTGATGGCCCGGACCGTGGGCGCCCTGCTGGCCGAGGTCGCGCCCGACTGATTCCGGCCCGGCCCGATATCGCCCCCTCTTTCCATTCGGTTTCCGATGGGTAACACTGGCAGGCATGGTTACTGCATCAAGAGTGCAACTAACCGTGCTGCGTGGCCGGGACGACGAGTGCCGGGCTGTCCGGAGCCTGCTCGACGGCATGACCAACGCCGGCGGTGCCCTGCTGTTGCGCGGAGAGCCCGGATCGGGCCGGACAGCGCTTCTCGGCTACGCCCATCGGCACGCCGAGGGTGGCTGCACAGTGCTGGCCGGCAGCGGGCTCGCCGAGGAGGCCGCCCTGCCGTACGCCGGCCTGCAACGTCTGGTCGACCCGGTGCTCGACCGGGCCGCCTCGCTCCCTGGGGAGCAGCGGCAACTGCTGCGGCGGGCACTGGCCGGGGAGAGCTGCCCGGCCGACAGGCAGTTGACCCTGTCGATGGCGGTGCTCGGGCTGCTCGCCGCCGCCGCCCGGGACCGGCCGTTGCTCGCCACCATGGACGACATCGACCGAGGTGACCCGCAGACCGCGCAGGTGCTGGCGTTCGTGGCCCGCCGACTGCGGCACCTACCGCTCGCCGTCCTGCTCACCGCGGACGTCACCGCCAACCTCGACGGGATACCGGCACACCGACTGCGCGCGCTGACCGAGCACGAGAGCAGCGCCGTCCTCACCGATCGACTCGACCGGCTGACCGGGCGTGAGGGCGTCGACCGGCTCCCCGACCGGCCAGCCGCGTCGGCCCTTACCGCGTTGGCCACGATCGGCGGCGGCAACCCGCAGGCCCTGGTGGACCTCGCCGAGGTGCTCACCGCGGGGCAGTGGCGGGGCGAGGAGTCGCTGCCCGCCGCGCCACCGGCGGATGGAGCGCTGGGTCGCGCGTACCGCGCCCGGCTGGACCGGCTGCCCCCGGAGACCCGACGGGTGCTGTTGCTCGCCGCGCTCGACGAGGACGGCGAGCCGGGCACCCTGATCCGGGCCGCGTCGGCCGCCGGCGCCGAGGTCGAGGCGCTCGCACCGGCGGAGGTCGCCGGCCTGGTCCGCGTCGAGCAACGAGGTGTCACCTTTCCGCAGCCGCTGGTGCGCACGATGATCGCGGCCAGCGCGCCGCTCGCCGAGCGGCGCGCGGCGCACCGACTGCTCGCCGAGGTGCTGGTAGCGGACGGGCAGCGGCTCCGCCGGGCGATGCACCTCGCCGCCGCGACGGCGGGTGCCGATCCGGTCCTCGCCGCCGAGCTGGAACAGGCGGCGGTCGGCGGATCCGACGGTTGGGCCGCCGCTTCGGTGGCCCTGCGGTGGGCCGCCGAACTGAGCGACCAGCCGAGGCTGACCGTCACCCGTCTGCTGACCGCCGCCCGGTACGCCTGGGCCGGGGGGCAACCCGACGAGGCCCGGCTGCTGCTCGACCGCCTCCGCGCGGTCTGCGTCGACCCGGTCGTTCGAAGCCGCGCCGACCTGCTCCGCGGTGAGCTGGAGCTGCGCTGCGGCACCGCGTCGAGTGCGTCGGCCACGCTGCTGGCCTCCGCCGCGGCGGTGGACGGCACCGACCGTGCCCTGGCGTTGACCGGGCTGGTGCGGGCCGGTGAGGCGGTCTGCTTCACCGGCGACCAGTACCGGTACGCCGAGGTCGGCCGCCGGGCGCTGGCGTTGCGGCGCCCGGACGACCCGCCGGCCCTGGAGGTCATGGGCTGTCTGATCGCCGGGGTGGCGGCGACTCTGCGGGGCGACCACGAGCGAGCCGGGCCCGCGCTGCGCCGCGCCGTGGTGCTGGGCGACCGGCTGACCGGTTGGGCGTTGACCCCCACCGCGCTCAGCTGCGCCGCGGCGGCCGGGCTGCTGGTGGCCGTGGACGGCGCGGCCCACCGGCTCGCCGAACGCGCCGTCGAGCTGGCCCGGGAACGAGGTGAGCTGTCCATGCTGTCGCGGGCGTTGGAGCTGCGGGCGGTCGCCGAGTACTGGCTGGGTCGACACGAGGCGGCGGCGGAGACCTCCCGCGACGGGTTGCGCGTCGCTCGGGCAACCGGGCAGGTCAACTGCGCCAACGTCCATCTGGGCATGCTCGCCGTCCTCGCCGCGATCCGGGCCGATCGGGAGACCAGCCTGCGGCGGATCCGCGAGATCGGCGAGTCGCCGACGCCGGGCAGCCGCCCGCACGCGCTCGCCGCGTGGGCCCTGGCGGTGCTCGACCTGGTCGACGGCCGGCACGCCGAGGCCGCGGAACGGTTGGCGTCGCTGGCCCGGCTCGGCACGCGTCGAGGTCAGGTCCTGGTGCAGGTGATGGCGACCCCGTACCTGGTGGAGGCGGCGGCGCACCTGGCGCACCGGCCGGCGGCGACGGCCGCGCTCGCCGCGTTCGACAGGTGGGCCAGCAGCACGGCGAGCCCGTTGCGCCGGGCCCTGTCCGCGCGGTGTCACGCACTGCTCGCCCCTCGGGGCGGCGCCGATGCGGAACGGGACTTCCGGGCGGCGCTGCGCCTGCACCCGACCGAGGCCGGCACGTTCGAGCGGGCCCGCACCGAACTGCTCTTCGGCCAGGAGTTGCGCCGCAGTCGACGCCCTCGCGACGCGCGGACGCACCTGCACCAGGCCCGCGAGATGTTCAGCCTGCTCGGGGTGGAGTGCTGGGCCGAGCAGGCCACCACGGAGCTGCGGGCGGCCGGGGAGTCGATCGGTCCGCCGGACCTGCCCGCGGCGCGGTTGTTGACCGGCCAGCAACTGCGGATCGCCGAGTTGGTCGCCGAGGGCGCCACCAACCGGGAGATCGCCGCCCGGATGTTCCTCTCCACCCGTACTGTCGATCACCACCTGCGCAACGTGTTCCACCGGCTGGGCATCCGTTCGCGGACCGAGCTGGCCCGCGCGTTCACCGCCGAGCGGCACGTCGGTCTGGCCTCCGACCGGTGAACGTCCGGTCTGGACGCGTTTAACTATCACCGCTAGTTTGAGCGTCATGGACCTCACCCTCTCCGCCGAGCAGGCGGCGGTCCGCCAGCTGGCCGCCGAGTTCGCCGACCGCGAGCTGCTGCCGCACGCGGCCGCCTGGGATCGCCGCGAATCGGTCGACCCCGCCATCGTCGGCATGCTCGGTGACCTGGGCTTCCTGGGGCTGACCATCGCCGAGACCGACGGAGGTTCCGGCGGCGACCACCTCGCGTACTGCCTGGTCCTGGAGGAACTGGGCCGGGGCGACTCGGCGGTGCGCGGCATCGTCTCGGTCTCCCTCGGCCTGGTCGCGAAGTCGATCGCCGCGCACGGGAGCGCGGAACAGCGCGCCGAGTGGCTACCGAGGCTCTGTGCCGGCAGCGCACTCGGCTGCTTCGCGCTGACCGAGCCGGACAGCGGCTCGGACGCGGCCGCCCTGCGCACCCGTGCGGTCCGCGACGGCACCGACTGGCTGCTCACCGGCACCAAGACGTTCATCACCAACGGCACCACCGCCGACGTCGCGCTGGTCTTCGCCCGCACCGGCGGCCCCCGGGCACCGAGGAATCAGCGCTTTCCTGGTGCCCACCGACAGCCCGGGGCTGACCCGGCGGGAGATCCACGGCAAGCTCGGCCTGCGTGGTCAGGCCACCGGCGAGCTGGGCTTCGACGAGGTGCGCGTACCCGACACGGCCCGCCTCGGCGCCGAGGGCGCCGGATTCCGGCTGGCCCTGGCCACCCTCGCCAAGGGTCGGATGTCGGTGGCCGCCGGATGCGTCGGCATCGCCCAGGGTTGCCTCGACGCGGCGGTCGCTTACGCCGGGCAGCGCACCCAGTTCGGCAAGCCGATCGCCGGACACCAACTCGTCCAACAACTGCTCGCCGCGATCGCTGTCGACACCGCTGCGGCCCGGCTGCTGGTGTGGCAGGTGGCCGACCTGATCGACAGCGACCAGCCGTTCGCCACCGAGGCGTCGATGGCCAAGCTCTTCGCCAGTGAGGCCGCCGTCCGCGCGGCCAACAACGCGGTCCAGGTCTTCGGCGGGTACGGCTACATCGACGAGTATCCGGTCGGCAAGTATCTACGCGATGCCCGGGTGGCCACGCTCTACGAGGGCACCAGCCAGATTCAGCAACTCCTCATCGGACGCGCGCTCACCGGCGTCAACGCCTTCTAGTAGCTGTAGGGAGATCCGGCATGAGAGTCTTCACCTCGTTCGAGGAGTTGGCCGCCGCGACCGGCGAGAGCTTCGGGCCTGGTCCGTGGCAGCGCATCGAGCAGAGCCGCGTCGACCTCTTCGCCGACGCCACCGACGACCACCAGTGGATCCATCTCGACCCGGTCCGAGCCGCGGCGGGGCCGTTCGGCGGGACGATCGCCCACGGGTACCTCACCCTGTCGCTGTTGCCGGCGTTGGCGGGCGGGCTCTACCGGGTCGAGGGGGTGGCGATGGGCGTCAACTACGGGCTGAACCGGGTGCGCTTCCCCGCGCCGCTGCGGGTCGGCGCCGCCGTACGCGCCACCGCCACCATCGCCGACGTGTCGCCGGTCAGCGGCGGCGTGCAGTTGGTCGTGACGGTCACAGTGGAGAGCGACAGCGGCGGCAAGCCCGTCTGCGTGGCCGAGACCGTGAGCCGGCTCTACCGTGCCGTGGAGCGGTGACCGCGCCTCCGCGAGCTGACGGGGCGCCGACGGATTCCGTCGCCGCCCCGTCGCCGCACCGCACTGGCAGTCGATGCGGACCGAACTGGTCTTGTTACTTGCGCTGGTCGCCAGAGTGATAGGGAAATCGTAATCGAATAGAATCCCCCTCGCCAATCCGGGATTGCGTGACACCCCCCGATTCCAGGACGACGATCAGTGCTGCGGGTAACAACACCGATGCCGTTTCTGGTGTGCATCACACACCCCCTCCCAGTCCTCCTCCGTGTCGTCGATCGCGTCGGGTCGTCGAACGTTGCCGCACGCCTAGTCGCGCTGTGGCTGCTACCCGACACTCGCCGATCGGCGTCCACGGAACTAGATATAGTCCTCCATGGATTGTTTGCCAATCATGTCGCCAGGCTGACAAACAACTCCGTGACGGGGGACATCGTGGGCAGACCTGAGCGGCCGCTCGACCCGGAGGCAGGCGAGCTGGAGCGGTTCGCGCTCGACCTGCGCCAGTTGCGGACGAAGGCAGGTTCGCCGACCTACCGTCAACTGGCCAGACGCGCGCACTTCTCGGTGACCACCCTGGCGAAGGCGGCCAGCGGGGAGACCGTGCCGAGCCTTCAGGTGACGCTGGCGTACGTGGCCGCCTGCGAGGGCGATCCGGCTGAATGGACCGAACGGTGGCACAGCCTGATCGCCAGCGTGACGTCCGCCGGGACGGCGGGGGGCAGCCGCGGGCCGTACTGGGGGATGGCAGCGTTCCAGCCGCAAGACTCGGAATGGTTCTTCGGACGCGAGCGCCTGGTGGCTCAGCTCTGTGAAATGCTCACCCGCCTCCGATTCGTCGCGGTTTTCGCCCCGTCCGGTGCGGGCAAGTCATCCCTGCTACGAGCGGGTCTGATAGCGGCCGTGGTCGAGAATCCGGTGAAGGGTCAGCCGGCCTGGGCCACGGTGCTGATGACGCCCGGCGAACATCCCATCGAAGAACTCGCGTTTCAGCTCGTCAAGGAACAGGACCTGGCTCGTGAAACGGTCCAGCGTCAGTTGGCCGATGACCCGGCCAGCATTCGCGCGACGCTCGAGCACATTCTTGACGCCCGTCCATCGGTGGCGAACATGCTCATCGTGGTGGACCAGTTCGAGGAGCTCTTCACCCTCTGTCGCGACGAAGAGGAGCGGTCGGGGTTCATCGCCGCGCTGCTCGCCGCGGCGGAGGTCCCCAGGGTCCGCGTGGTGCTGGGAGTGCGAGCCGACTTCTATGGTCGGTGTGCCGCCCATCCGGCCTTGGTGGCCGCTCTCCACGAGCACCAACTGTTGATCGGCCCGATGGACGGTGCGGATCTGCGTCGAACCATCACCGGCCCCGCCGAGCGCGCCGGGCTGCTTGTCGATCCGGCGTTGGTGGAGATGGCCGTGGCGGACGTCGGCGGTCAGACGAGTGCGCTGCCGCTGCTGTCCCACGCGCTGTTGGAGACGTCGCGCCTGCGGCAGGGCAAGCGGATCACACTGGCCCACTACCGCGAATCGGGCGGGGTGAATGGCGCCATCACCCGTACCGCTGAGGGGGTGTACGCGCAGTTCGATGAGGGGCAGCGAGCGCTGGCCCGGGACATCTTCCTGCGCCTGACGGCCCTCGGTGACGGCACCGAGGACACCCGACGCCGGGCACCCCTGGCCGAGTTGGTGGGCGGGGCAGACCCATTGGCCGCGGCTGAGGTGGTGGGCAGGTTGACGGCCGCGCGGCTGGTCACCGCAGACGAAAAGGGCGTCATGGTGGCCCACGAGGCACTGATCCAGGAGTGGCCCCGGCTGCGTCGCTGGCTGACCGAAGATCGGGAGCTGCTGCGCTCCCACCGCAGGCTGACGGAGGCTGCCGCCGAGTGGGATCGGCACGACCGCGTGGACGGATTCCTGTATCGGGGGGTCCAGTTGGCGCTCTGGGGAACGCAGCAGGTGATGGACCTCAGTGACCTGGAACGGGACTTTCTGGAGACCAGCCGTGCACGAGAGAGCCGACGCCGGGCAGCCCGACGGCGGCGGACCAGCATGGCGTTGACCGGGCTCGCGGCAACCGTTGTCGTGGTGAGCGTCCTCGCGGCAGTGGCACTGGTGCAGGCGAACCGGGCGGCCGCCGAACGAGACCTCGCTGTTTCCCGGCAGCTGACGGTCGAGGCCAACAACCAACTGCAGATCGATCCGCAGCAGGCGCAGCGCCTCGCCCGACGCGCTCTGACCACCCGCCCGACCGTCGGCGCGGAGATGGTGCTCCGCCAGGCTGCCGTGGATGACCGACTGCAGGCGATTGTGCCGATGAGCAGCCAGAAGGCATTGGGCGTGGCGTTCAGTCCGGACGGAAGGCGGGTGGCGGCCACCGGGACGGACGGCGAGGTGCGGGTGTGGACCTGGGCCGGCCACGGCGTCTCTGGACCGGGACTGGCTCTCACCGGCGGGCCCGAGGGGCAGGTCTGGAGCCCGATGTTCAGCCCGGACGGGAAGCGACTGGTCACCGCCGGCTCGGACGGCACCGTCCGGATCTGGCAGGTCGATGGAAACGCCGGGCCCATCGTCCTACGCGGGCACGTGGGCCCGGTCTGGGGAGTGGCCTTCAGCCCCGACGGACTGTTGGTCGCCAGTGCCGGCGAGGACACCACCGTTCGGGTCTGGGATGCCCGCGGCGACGACCTACCGGTGGTGCTGCGTGGGCACAGCAAGGTGGCGGTCGGCGTGGCCTTCAGCCCCGACGGGCGCCAGTTGGCCAGCAGCGGCCACGACGCGACGGTACGCCTCTGGGACCTGGCCGCGCGATCCACCAGGACGATTCTCACCGGGCCACGCGAGGCCACCAGGACGTTGGTGTTCAGCCAGGACGGCACCCGTCTGGCCTGCTCCAGCGCCGACGGCACGGCCTGGGTGTGGCCGCTGACCGGGTCGGCGGCCCCGGTGGTGCTGCGTGGGCATGAGGGCACTGTGGAAGGGCTCGCGCTGAGCCCGGACGAGCAGTGGCTCGCGACCACCAGTGACGATCTGACCGTACGGATCTGGAACGCCAGCGGCACCGGTGACCCGTTGGTGCTGCGTGGCCACACCAACCGGGTCTGGGCGTTGGCGTTCAGCCCGGACGGATCCCGGCTGGTGAGCGCGGCCGATGATGGGACGCTACGGGTCTGGGACCCGGGCAGCGATCGTCTGATCCTGCGGGGCCACGAGAAGGCCACCTGGTCCGCCGCGTTCACCCCGGACGGGCGGCGGGTGGTCAGTGGCGGCGAGGACGGCACGGTACGGGTCTGGAACCTGGCCACACCGGCCGAGCCGCGGGTACTCGGCCGCCACGACGGCGACGTCTACGGTCTCACTGTGAGTCCGGACGGGACGAGTGTGGCCACCGGCGGCCGCGACGGCAGCGTACGCGTCTGGGACCTCGCCGGCAGACAGGATCCCGTGGTACTTCGCGGGCACGAGAAGCAGGCGTGGATCGCCGACTTCAGCCCTGACGGCCGTCGCCTGGCCAGCGTCAGCAACGACAGGAGCCTGCGAATCTGGGACCTCACCGGTCAGAGTGCCCCGGTGGTCCATCGAGCCGCCGAAGAGATCCGGTACGCCGCCTTCAGCCCGGACGGCAGGAAGGTTGCCACAGCTGGTGCGGAGGGCACCCTACGGATCTGGGACGCCTCCGGCACTGCCGAACCACTGCTACTTCCCGGTCACGAGGGACTGGTATGGGCAGTGGCCTTCAGCCCGGACGGACAACGGGTCGTGAGTGCCGGCTTCGACGGCACCGTGCAGATCCATTCCGTCACGAGCGGCAGCGCGCCAATGGTGTTGCGAGGACACGAGGGTCCCGTCTGGCACGTGTCGTTCAGCCCGGATGGGCAATGGGTGCTCAGTTCTGGAAAGGACGGCACCGCCCGGCTGTGGCACGCGTCGGAGGCCGCCCAGTCCGTGACCTTCGGCGGATTCGGCGCCTCCGTGGAGACCGTCGACTTCAGCCCGGACGGCGAGCGGCTCGTCTCGACGCATGACGACGGCACCGTACGCGTCTGGTCCTGCCGCGCGTGTGCCCCGGTCAAGAGCCTGCTGGAGCCGTGACCAGGAAGGGGTGGACCGTTCAGGCCCGCGCTGTATTTATCACCGAGCCCAGCCAGCGCAGCTGACGCCGCACGTGCACGGCCTCCCCACCCTCATGGCCGTTGAACGGGTAGACGTGCATCTCCCGCTCGGGCGGGACCGGCCTCCCGTTCGCGGCTCCGTATTGGTTGTAGGCGGCGAAGGCGGTTCGCGGCGGGCAGACGGTGTCGCGTCCGCCGACCCCGAAGTGCGCCGGCGCCGTCGCCCGACGCGCGAAGCTCACCCCGTCGACATAGGACAATGTGTGCCACACCGCCTCCTCGGCCTCCCGGTGCACCGCCAGGTACCGTGCGATCTCGCCGTACGGCGCGAGGTCGGTGAGCGCGACGGCCCGGCGCATGTCGCACAGGAACGGGGCGGTGGTCAGCACCGCGCTGAGTTCCTCGACGAGACCCGCCACCGCCAGGGCGATGCCACCGCCCTGGCTGTTGCCGACCACGGTGACCCGGTCACCCTCGACCCCCGGTAGGGCGCGGACCGCCTCGACCGCCCGCACCGCGTCGGTGATCAGGCGGCGGTAGTGGTAGGTGCGCGGATCGAGAATCCCCCAGGTGACCGGCCAGGGCCCGCCGGGCGCGCCGTGCGGGTCGGGGGTGTCCCCGGCGCCGTGCTGCCCCGCCTGGCCCCGGTTGTCCATCAGCAGGTGCGCGTACCCGGCCACCGCCCAGGTCGGCCGCTCGTGGGGCAGGCCGCGCCCGCGTCCGTAGCCGGCGTACTCGACCACCGCCGGCAGCGGCTCTCGGACCCCGGCCGGGCGGGTGTACCAGGCGCGGACCGGGTCACCACCGAAGCCGGCGAACGTGACGTCCCAGGAGTCGAGCAGCCGTAGGTCGGTGGGTTCGGGGCGGACGTCGACGAGCACCGGTACGGCGGCAGCCTCGGCGAGCGTGGCTCGCCAGAACTCGTCGAAGTCGTCGGGTTCGGCGACCTCGGGTGCGTACCGCTGAAGGTCGTCGACGGTGGAGGCGGAGTGGGGCACGGGTCCTCGCAGGGGCCGGGGTCAGTGCGGGTGGGCGGGGGGCGCGGTGCTCTCCCGGACGACCAGCTCGGTCACCAGGTCGATCCGGCTGGTCGCCGGCTCGTTCCCCCTGGTCAGGTCGAGCAACATCTGGGTGGCGATGCCGGCCATGTCGCGCAACGGCTGGTTGATCGTGGTGAGCGCCGGGTCGGTCCAGGCGGAGACCGGCAGGTTGTCGTACCCGATCACCGAGAGGTCCTCGGGCACTCGCAGGCCGCACTGGCGGGCGGCCCGGAGCACCCCCATGGCCTGGATGTCCGACCCGGCGAAGATCGCCGTGGGCCGGTCCGGCCGCTGGAGCAGTTGCAGCCCGTGGGCGTGCCCCGCTCCGGCGGAGAAACTGCCGTAGCGGATCAGCTCGCGGTCGACCACGATCCCGGCTTCGTCGTGGGCCGACTGGAAGCCGGCGGCGCGGGCGCGGCTGCACAGCACGTCGGGCGGCCCGGAGATGATGGCGATCCGTCGGTGCCCCAGCTCCAGCAGGTGCCGGGCGGCGAGCAGGCCGCCGTTCCAGTTGTTCGACCCGACTGTCGGCACGGATGCCGAGGTGGCGCTGTCGGTGTCGACGACGACGAACGGTATGCCCTGTCGGCGCAGGTGCTGCTGCTGGGCCTCGGCCAGGTGGGAGAGGACGAACACCACGCCCAGGGGGCGGTCGGCGAGTAACGCCTCCAGCCATCGTGCCGGCGGGCGGTGCGCGCCGTCGAGTTGGGCGATCGACAGCCCGATGCCGGCCGCGGAGGTCACCGCCTCGACGCCGCGCAGGATCTCCATCGCCCAACCCGTGTCGAACTCGTGGAACACGAGGTCCACACGGCCGCCGCTTGTCGCGTGTCGACGTGCGCGGCGCTGGTACTGGTGGCGGTCGAGGCTCGCCTCCACCCGGGCTCTGGTGCCGGGGGCGACATCGCCGCGTCCGTTGAGGACCTTGGAAACGGTCGCGACCGAGACGCCGACATCGTTGGCGATGGTCGCGATGGTGGTGGAGGCGGGTGGGTCGAGCGGGCGGTGCTCTGTCATCGCGGCCTCATACAACATCCGAAAGTTTCGGGCGACTTTAACATGATGAGACATTCACGCCAGTGGGTGCCGCAGTCGGGCTGCGCAATCCCGGGACACCGTGCGGCTTGTTGGCGACGGAGCGCCGATCGTGGGGTCACGGTGTGCAGGAAACACCCCCTGGTGGTCCGATTGAGACTCTTGACAGGCATCGATGGGGCACTTAGGTTGCCGAAAAGGTTACGCAGGCTTCCGGAAAGTTTCGGATCGTGGGAAACGTCCGCCACAGAGCTGGTTCCACCAGGGCGCGGGGATGTGGCCGGAGCTAAGGGGTCAGGGCATGAGAAGTCAGTCGCTCGGGGACGGCGGCGCCGCGCCGTGGCGTGATCAGCGGCTGTCGCCGACCGAGCGGGTCGAGGCGCTTCTGCCATTGATGTCCCTCGAAGAGAAAATCGCCCAGCTCGTCGGGGTCTGGGTCGGTGCCGACGCCAGTGGCGAGGGCGTCGCACCGCACCAGTCGGACATGATCAGCGAGTTGCCGCCGTGGAGCACTGTCATCCAGTACGGGTTGGGCCAGTTGACCCGCCCGTTCGGCACCGCCCCGGTCGACCCGGTCCTCGGGGCCCGGTCGCTGGCGGCCTCCCAGGCGCAGATCGTGGCCGCCAGTCGGTTCGGCATTCCGGCGCAGGTGCACGAGGAGTGCCTCACCGGGTTCGCGGCGTGGCGGGCCACCGTCTACCCGACTCCGCTGAGCTGGGGCGCGTCCTTCGACCCCGAACTGGTCGAGGCGATGGCCGACCGGATCGGGCGGTCGATGCGCGCAGCCGGTGTGCACCAGGGTCTCGCCCCGGTGCTGGACGTCACCCGGGACTACCGCTGGGGCCGTACCGAGGAGACGATCGGCGAGGACCCCTACCTGGTCGGTACGACAGGTGCCGCCTACGTGCGGGGCCTGGAGCGGGCCGGCGTGGTGGCCACGCTGAAACACTTCGCCGGCTACTCCGCCTCCCGAGGCGGACGCAATCTCGCGCCGGTGCCGATGGGTCGCCGCGAGCTGGCCGACGTCATTCTGCCGCCGTTCGAGATGGCGCTGCGCCTCGGCGGCGCCCGCTCGGTGATGAACTCCTACGCCGAGATCGACGGCCTGCCCGTCGCGGCCGACAGTGGGCTGCTGACCGGGTTGTTGCGTGACGAGTGGGGCTTCACCGGCACCGTGGTGGCCGACTACTTCGCCGTACGGTTCCTCCAGACCCTGCACGGAGTCGCAGGGGATGCCGCCGACGCGGCCCGGCTCGCCCTGCGGGCCGGAATCGACGTCGAGCTGCCCACGGTGGACACCTTCGGCGAGCCGTTGGTGGAGGCGGCTCGCCGCGGTGAGGTCGATGAGGCGCTGATCGACCGCGCGCTGCGTCGGGTGCTGATCCAGAAGATCGAGCTCGGTCTGCTCGACGAGGGCTGGCAGGAACTGCCCGACGACGTCGCGTCCCTGCGTTTCGACGACGAGGCCAGCCAGGACATCGCCCTGCGTCTGGCCCGGGAGTCAGTCGTCCTGGTGCGCAACACCGGCGTTCTCCCGCTGCCCATGGGTAGCCGGGTCGCCCTCGTCGGTCCGGTCGCAGACGACCCGATGGCCATGCTCGGCTGCTACTCGTTCCCCAACCACGTGGGCGTCAACCACAGCGACTTCGGGCTCGGCCTGGACATCCCCACCCTGCGCGACGAGTTGGCCCGACGCGTCCCGCTGCTCACCCACGAGCCGGGCTGCGCCATCACCGGCGAGGACACCTCGGGCATCCCGGCCGCTGTCGCCGCGGCGGCCGCCGCCGACGTGTGCGTGCTCGCCGTCGGCGACCGGGCGGGAATGTTCGGCCGGGGCACCTCCGGTGAGGGCTGCGACGCCGTCGACCTGCGACTACCCGGCGTGCAAAGCGACCTCGTCCGCGCCGTCCTGGCCACCGGCACCCCGGTCGTCCTGGTGTCGATGGCCGGCCGCCCGTACGCGCTCGGCCCGGAGTTCGACGACGCGGCGGCCGTGGTGCAGGCGTTCTTCCTCGGTCAGCTCGGTGGGCAGGCGCTCGCCGAGGTGCTCACCGGCGCGGTCGACCCCTCCGGGCGGTTGCCGGTCAGCGTTGCCCGCGACGCCGGCGGGCTGCCGAGCACCTACCTGGCGCCACCGCTCGGCCGGCGTAACAAGGTCTCCTCGATCGACCCGACCCCGGCGTACCCGTTCGGCCACGGGCTGAGCTACACCACCTTCGAGTGGTCCGACGCGACGGTGGTCGAACCGCGCGAAGATCCGACTGCCTGGCCGGTCGACGGCGAGGTGCGGGTGCGGATCACCGTCGCCAACACCGGTGAGCGGGGGGGCACCGAGGTCGTGCAGCTCTACCTGCACGACCCGGTCGCGCAGACCACCCGTCCGGTGGTCCGGCTGATCGGCTACACCCGGCTGCCGTTGGCACCCGGTGAGGTGGCGCACGTGACGTTCGGCGTACCTGCCGACGTGGCGTCGTTCACCGGGCTGACCGGCCAACGGATCGTCGAGCCCGGCGACGTCGAGCTGCGCTTCGGCCGGTCGAGCGGCGATGTGGCGGCGGCCCTACCGCTGCGACTGGTCGGCGCCGAGCGCCAGGTCGGTTTCGAGCGGGAACTGCTCACCTCGGTACGGGTCGAGCCCCTCGTGGCCGTTCCACAGTCGGCATAGGAGGCCACGGATGACATCCACCCTGCGGCCACCACCGCCGGCGCCGCCGAGTTCTCCGCAGCAGGCGCAGAGCCCTGCCCCGCGCTCGCCACGACGCCGTCGCAGTTGGCGGCAGGCGCTGCGTCGAGACTGGCAGCTCTACTCGCTCGCCATCCTGCCGCTGCTGTTCTTCCTGGTCTTCCGGTACCTGCCCATGATCGGCAACATCATCGCGTTCCGTCGGTTCAAGCCGGGCGGCAGCATCTTCGGTGAGTACTGGGTCGGGCTGCGCTACTTCCGGATGTTCCTCAGCGACCCGACGTTCTGGGAGGTGTTCACCAACACCCTGGTGCTGGGGACGCTGACCCTGCTGTTCTGCTTCCCGCTGCCGATCGTGCTGGCGCTGCTGCTCAACGAGGTCCGGGCCCGCCGCTTCAAGCGGTTCGTCCAGTCCGTCTCCTACCTGCCGCACTTCCTGTCGATCGTGATCGTGGCGGCGATGGTCATGCAGTTGACCTCGATCGAGGGCACGGCCAACCAGATCGTCAGCTTGTTCGGTGGCGACCCGGTGGCGTTCCTGCAGAAACCGGAGTGGTTCCGCACCATCTACGTCTCGTCCGAGGTCTGGCAGACCGTCGGGTGGGGCACGATCCTCTACCTCGCCGCCCTCACCACCGTCGACGAGGACCTGTACGAGGCCGCCCGGATCGACGGCGCCGGCCGGCTGCGGCAGACCTGGCACGTCACGTTGCCCGGCATCCGTCCGACGATGGTGACCCTGCTGATCCTCAACATCGGCAGCTTCCTGGCGGTCGGGTTCGAGAAGATCCTGCTGCTCTACAACCCGTTGACGTATCCGACAGCCGACGTGGTCTCCACCTATCTGTTCCGGATGGGCTTCCAGTCGAGCAACTTCAGCTACGCGGCCGCCATCGGCCTCTTCGAGGCGGTGATCGGGCTGATCCTCGTCCTGTCGGCGAACGTCATCTCCCGTCGCACTGTGGGGACGAGCCTGTGGTGACCCTCGGTACGAAGATCGACGCCCCGAAGACGCGCGGGCCGGTGGACAGCCGGGGTTACCGGATCTTCCGGGTGGTCAACACCGTCGTCCTGCTCGGCGTCGTGGTCGTGACGCTGTACCCGTTCCTCAACATCGTGGCCCGCTCGCTCAGCGAAGAGGCGTACATCATCGCCGGCGAGGTGACCATCGTCCCGCGTGGCTTCGACCTGACCGCGTACAAGCTGCTGATGTCGGACGCGATGTTCTGGACGAACTACCGCAACACAGTGGTGTACACGGTGGTCGCCACGCTCATCTCGATCGTGCTGACCACGTGTTACGCGTACGTGCTGTCGAAGCCGCAGCTCAAGGGGCGCCCGTTCCTCATCGGTGTCGCACTGTTCACCATGTTCTTCTCCGGTGGCCTGATCCCCAACTACGTGCTGGTCACCAGCCTGGGCATGAAGAACACCATCTGGGCCGTGGTGATCCCCAATGCCATCAGTGTGTTCAACCTGCTGGTGATGAAGGCGTTCTTCGAGAGTCTGCCGAGCGAGTTGGAGGAGGCCGCGGCCGTCGACGGGCTGAACACGTACGGCACCCTCCTGCGGATCGTGCTGCCGCTGTCGAAGGCGATCATCGCGACGATGGTGCTCTTCTACGCGGTGTCCTTCTGGAACTCGTGGTTCGCCGCGTTCCTCTACATGGACCGGCAGGACCTGCTGCCGGTAACCGTCTACCTGCGCAACCTCATCGCGGGAGCCACCAGCGCCGAGTCCGCCGCCGCCGACGCCGACAAGGTCCAGGCCGCGGCCACCCTCCAGGCCGTGACGATCGTGCTGACCACACTGCCGATCCTGGCGGTCTACCCCTTCGTCCAACGCTACTTCGTCCGCGGCGTGATGCTCGGCGCGGTCAAGGGGTGACGTCGACGCCGCACCGTTCCACATTCGAATCCCCACCACCGAAAGGACGAGCCATGCTCCACAAGACGTGGCGCCGCGTGGCATTGACCACAGCGGGTCTGCTCGCGCTCTCCCTTGCCACCGCCTGTTCTGAGGACCCCGGTGAGTCGACCGACCTCTCGGAGAACAAGGTCGGCGCGATGGCCAACTACGGCGTCGGCGACCAGTTCAAGGCCACCGAGGCGCTCTCCTTCACCACCCTCTACAACAACCACACGTTCTACCCGCTCAAGGAAGACTGGCTGTTCTGGTCGGAGCTCACCAAGCGGACCAACGTCAAGATCGAACCGGTGGCCGTGCCGCTGAGTGACTACGAGCAGAAGCGCAGCCTGCTGATCGGCGCCGGAGACGCTCCGCTGATCATCCCGAAGACGTACCACCCGCAGGAGGACGCGTTCGTGTCCTCCGGGGCGATTCTCCCGGTGAGCGACTACCTGGATCTGATGCCGAACCTCAAGGAAAAGATCACCAAGTGGAACCTCAAGCCGGAGATCGACAACCTGCGGCAGTCCGACGGTAAGTTCTACCTGCTGCCCGGCGTCCACGAGAAGCCCACCCAGGACTACACGGTGCTGGTGCGCACCGACATCATGCAGGAGCTCAACCTGCCCGTCCCGAAGACCTGGGACGACCTGTACGCCGTGATGAAGGCGATGAAGGCGAAGTACCCGAACGTCTACCCGTACTCGGACCTCTTCAGCAAGCCCAATCCGACCGGCGCGCTGCTGAACCTCCTCGGCTCGGCCCACGGCACCTACGCGGGCTGGGACTTCCAGCACGCCACCTGGGACCCGGCAGCGAAGAAGTTCAACTACACCGGCTCGTCCGACCAGTACAAGCAGATGGTCACGTTCCTGCACAAGCTCGTCGCCGAGGGTCTGCTCGACCCGGAGAGCTTCACCCAGACCGATGACCAGGCACGGCAGAAGCTGGCCAACGGGAAGTCCTTCATGGTCACCGGCAACGCGCAGACGCTCGTCAACAACCACCGGCCCGACCTGGCCAAGACCCTGCCGAACGCGAAGATGGCCAAGATCCCGCTGCCGATCGGCCCGGCCGGCGAGATCAACCCGTTCCCCCGGCTGGAGAACGGCATCATGATCTCCTCGAAGGCCCGGGAGAGCAAGAACTTCGTGGCCATGATGCAGTTCATCGACTGGCTCTGGTATTCCGACGCCGGCATGGAGTTCGCCCGCTGGGGCATCGAGGGCACCACCTTCACCAAGGACGCGTCCGGCAAGCGCTCGCTCACCGCCGACGTCGATTTCCTCGGGCTCCACCCGAAGGCGCCCAAGCACCTGCAGAAGGAGTTCGGCTTCCAGAACGGCGTCTTCGCCTACGGCGGCACCCCCGACCTGGTTCGTGGGTTCTTCTCCCCGGAGGAGTTGGAGTTCCAGAAGGTGATGGACGCCCGCAAGCCGAGGGAGGTCCCCCCGCCGCGCCCGTTGACCGACGAGGAACGCGAGCAGGTGTCGCTCTGGGAGACCCCGCTGAAGGACTTCGTCACTCAGAACACGCTGAAGTTCGCCCTGGGGCAGCGTCCGCTCAGCGAGTGGGACGCGTACGTGGCCGAGCTGAAGGCCAAGAACTCCGACCAGTACATCGACCTGGTCAACAAGGCGTACGAGCGGTTCCAGAAGAACAACGGCTGATCAGCGGAGTCCGGTCGGGCGGCCTGTCGCGGCCCGACCGGACTCCGACGACCACGGATCGGCCACGTCGACCGGAGGGAGCGAGCGTGAGTGGCGCGACTCAGACCCGGCGACAGTTCGGCGACGGACCACTGTCGCGGATCACCTCACGCGTCTACATCCTGCTCGCGGTCGAGCTGCTCCTGCTGCTCGTCACAGTGCCCGCCCTGCTCCCGCTGCTGGTGCTGGGCCGCGACCCCAGCAACCTGCCGCTGGCCGCGCTTCTCCTGGTACCGGTCGGCCCGGCTGTCTCCGCCGCCCTGTACGCCCTGCGCCACCAGCGAGCCGACCTGACCGACCTGCGCCCGGCTGCCCTGTTCTGGCGAGGCTACCGGGCCAACGGGCTCGGCGTGCTGCGCGTCTGGGTCCCGACGCTGCTGTGGCTGACAGTGCTCGCCGTGAACCTCGCCTACTCCGGTGCGGTCGGCCTGTCGAGCTGGTGGGCGGTGCCACTGGTGCTGATCGGAGTGGGAGTGACGCTCTGCGCGGCAAACGCCCTGGTGATCACGTCACTGTTCGACTTCCGCACCCGCGACGTGCTCCGGCTGGCCGTGCACTTCCTCGTGCGTACCCCAGGTGTCTCCGTCGGCAACGCCCTGCTGCTGGCCGCGGCGGCCGGGATCACAGCGGTCTTCTCCGATGCGGTGCTGATGCTGCTCGCGTCGATCGCGGTGCTGGCGTACCTGCGCATCAGCGAACCGATGATCCACTTGATCCGGAAGGAGTTCACCTCATGAGCCTGCCCCTCAGCGCCAAGGTGCCCTTCGGGGGCGACTACAACCCGGAACAGTGGCCGGAGGACGTGTGGAAGCAGGACTACCGTCTCTTCGACAGCGCACGGATCGACCTGGTCACCCTCGGGGTGTTTGACTGGGCGCTCACCCAACCCGCCGAGGACACCTACGACTTCGCGTTGCTGGACAGGATCGTCGAGCGGGCCAGTGCCGAGGGACGCGGGATCTGCCTGGCCACCGGCACCGGAGCCCACCCGCCGTGGTTGGCGAAGGCGTACCCCGAGGTGACCCGGACCGACTTCGAGGGCCGTAAGCACCGGTTCGGGCAGCGACACAACTCCTGCCCCAGCTCGCCGGTCTTCCGCCGGCTCTCGACCGAGCTGGCCCGCCGGGTCGCCCGCCGCTACGCCGACACCCCGGCGGTGCTGGCCTGGCATGTCGGCAACGAGTACGGCGGCGCCTGTTACTGCGCACTGTGCGCGTCCGGCTTCCGGAGCTGGTTGCGCCACCGCTACGGCACCCTCGACGAGCTGAACGAGGCCTGGTACACCACCTTCTGGTCGCACACCTTCACCGACTGGGACGAGATCGAGCCGCCGTCGGCGCTGACCGAGCACTGGCGCGGCCCGGACCACACCGCGTTCCCGGGCATCACAGTGGACTACCTGCGGTTCACCTCCGACGCGATGCTGACCAACTTCCGCGACGAGAAGGCGGCCATCCGGGAGTCCAGCCCGACGCTGCCGGTGACCACGAACTTCATGGGCATGTACCGGCCGATCGACTACCACCGCTGGGCTCCTCATCTGGACTTCGTCTCCTGGGACAACTACCCGCCCGACGACGAGTCGGCGGCCCGGATGGCGCTGACCCACGACCTGATGCGCGGGCTCAAGGACGGCCAGCCGTTCTGGCTGATGGAACAGACCCCGAGCTTCACCGCGTGCCGTGACGTCAACCCGTTGAAGCGCCCCGGGCTGATGCGGCTGTGGAGTTGGCAGGCCGTGGCGCACGGTGCCGACGCTGTGCTCTTCTTCCAGCTGCGTGCCTCCCGTGGGGCCAGCGAGAAGTACCACGGTGCGGTCATCGGGCACGCCGGTCGCTCCGACACCCGGGTGTTCCGGGAGGTAGCCGAGCTGGGCGCCGAACTGGAACGGCTCGGCCCGGCATCGCTGGGCGCGCGCACCCCGGCCCGGGTGGCGTTGCTGTTCGACTGGGACAGCTGGTGGGCGTTGGAGCTGTCCGACGGCCCGTCCCGGCTGATCCGCTACCAGCAGGTAGTGCTCGCGTACCACAGGGCGCTCTGGGACGCCGGTGTGGACCTGGACGTCGTCGCGGTGACCGCCGACCTGTCCGGCTACGACGTGGTAGTGGCCCCGGCCCTGCACCTGCTCAAGGGTGACCTGCCGCAGCGGCTGGAGGCGGTGGCGACGCGCGGCGGGTCGGTGCTGACCACCTACCTGTCCGGCCGGGTGGACGAGAACGACCAGGCGTTCCTGATGGACGTACCGGGCCCGCTCGGGCAGCTCATGGGCGTCCGGATCGACGAGTGGGACGCCCGCGGCCCTGAGGTGGTCAACAGGGTCCGCCTCGGCGACGGCGTGGATCAGGTCGACGTCGACGCGCGACTGCTGTTCGAGCTGGTGATTCCGCAGGGCGCGCAGGTCGTCGGCACCTACCAGGCCGACTTCTACGCGGGCACGCCGGCGGTGACGCGCAACTCCTTCGGTGCCGGCGACGGCTGGTACGTGGCCGCCGGACTGGACCAGACCGGGGTGTCCTGGGTGGTGCGGCAGGTGCTCGCCCGGCACGACCTGCTCGGGCCCTACCCGGACGTGCCGGACCTGGAGTCCGCCGTGCGGGTCGCGGCGGACGGGTCGCGGCTGCTGTTTCTGCTCAACCACCGCGCCGAGCCGGTCGAGGTGACCGCCCGGGCCGGCGGCGTCGACCTGCTCACCGGCGACCGTACGGCGGCCGGCGGTGCCCTGCGGCTGCCGGCGTACGGGGTTGTCGTGCTGGAGGAGGACCGGTGAACGCCGAAGAGTCGGTGGAGTTGGAGCAGCTGATGTTCGTCGAGGAGCCGATGGACGGTGACGAGCCGCGCGTCCACCCGGCCTGGCTGCCCCCGGAGGCGTTCCGGTCGCTCGGCGCGCGCCGCATCCTCCTGCACGGCGAGGGGTTGCTCGTCGACACCGTCCTCAACGAGGTCTCGCGCGCGTGCGCGCGTTACGGCGGACGGGTGTGGCACTCCCCGTCCTGGGATGTCGACGTCGACCTGGTGCTCGCCCTGCGCGATGCCACTGAGCTGCCCAACCCGGCGGTGGAGGCGGCGCGCGCCGCCGGTGAAGCGGCGCTGGTCGAGCTGGGCGACGGCGGGACGCTCGGCGACGAGGGTTTCGTGCTGGCGCGGGCCGGCGACGTGACAGCGGTGCTGGCCGACGCTCCCGCCGGCCTGCTGTACGGGCTCTTCCACGTGGTCCGGCTCTGCGCTGCGGCCTTCGACCCGGCCCGACCCCCGGAGCGGCACCGGCCGGCGCTACGCCGACGAATGCTGAACCACTGGGACAACGTGGCCGTGCACCCGGTGATGGGCCAGGTCGAACGGGGGTACGCGGGCGGCTCGATCTTCTGGCAGGACGGCCGTCCGCGCGGCGACCTGGCCCGGGTGCGGGAGTACGGGCGGCTGCTGGCCTCCTGCGGGGTCAACGCGATATCGGTGAACAACGTCAACGTGGCCCGTACCGAGGCGCTGCTGCTCACCGAACGGCTCGGCGACGTGGCCGAGATCGCCGACGCGCTGCGCCCGTACGGCATCCGGGTGCACCTGTCGGTCAGCTTCGCCGCGCCGGTGGTCCTCGGTGGCCTGCCGACCGCCGACCCTCTGGACGAGGCCGTGCGGGTCTGGTGGTCCGCTACCACCCGGCGGGTGTACGACCGCATCCCGGACTTCGGCGGCTACCTGGTGAAGGCCGACTCGGAGGGGCAACCAGGCCCGTTCACGTACGACCGTGACCACGCCGACGGGGCGAACCTGCTGGCCGAGGCGCTCGCCCCGCACGGGGGAGTGGTGCACTGGAGGGCGTTCGTCTACAACCACCACCAGGACTGGCGGGACCGGTCCACCGACCGGGCTCGGGCCGCGTACGACCACTTCGCCCCGCTCGACGGGCGGTTCCGCACCAACGTGGTCGTCCAGGTGAAGTTCGGCCCGGTGGACTTCCAGACCCGCGAGCCGGTCTCGCCGGTGCTCGCCGCGATGCCGGCGACCCGGCTGGCGGTGGAGTTGCAGGTCACCCAGGAGTACACGGGCCAACAGCGGCACGTCTGCCACCTCGGCCCGTGGTGGAGTGAGGTGCTTGGCTTCGCCCCCTGGGGGCCGGGCGGGCGGACGATCGCCGACGTGGTCACGGGGGAGTCGGCGGCGGGCGGCGGGATGGTCGCCGTCGCCAACGTCGGCGACGACCTCTTCTGGACCGGGCATCCGTTGGCACAGGCCAACCTGTACACGTTCGGCCGGCTGGCCTGGGACCCTCGGCGGGACCCGACGGCGATCCTCGACGAGTGGATCACGCTGACCTTTCCGCCGTCGGCGACCGCCGACGCGGAACTGGTGCGGCGGACCCTGCACGAGATCATGGACGACTCGTGGCGCACGTACGAGCGCTACACCGCCCCGCTGGGCGTCGGCTTCATGGTCAACCCCGGCGACCACTACGGCCCCGGCGTCGACGGATACGAGTACACGCGGTGGGGCACCTACCACTTCGCCGACCGCGACGGCGTCGGCGTGGACCGCAGCCGCGCGTCGGGCACCGGCTTCGCCGGCCAGTACCCGCCGTACTGGGCGCAGGTGTACGAGTCACTGGAGACCTGCCCCGACGAGCTGCTGCTCTTCTTCCACCACGTGCCGTACGGGCATGTGCTGCACAGCGGCTCGACAGTCATCCAGCACATCTACGACACCCACTTCGCGGGGGTCGAGGAGGTGACGGTGATGCGACGGAAGTGGCAGACGTTGACCGGCATGATCGACCCGAGTGTGTACGAGCGGGTCGCCGAACGCCTCGACGAGCAGGTGCGCTGCGCCACCGAGTGGCGCGACCAGATCAACACGTACTTCTTCCGCAAGTCCGGGGTGCCGGACGAGCGAGGGCGGGACATCTACTGAGCGGCGGTGAGGCGCGGCTCGGCCATCCGGTCGGGCCGCCCTCGTGCCGTGCGCCTCAGTGGCCTGGCAGCTTCCGAAAACGTCCCGATAATTTATCGCGACCCGTCGGCGCTGACCATGTCCGCCGATGCCCATTTCTGCGCAGGTGACCACCGGAACCGTTGCGGCGAAAGGTTTCCGGAAGTCTTGACAATCGAGTGTGCTCGATCGAAGCTGACATGGTCACGCGAGCCGCGGTCAAGGTCGGGCGAAGGGCAGTCCTCGACTTAAGTCCCCTTCCACGCGCCTTTTTCGCAAGGGATCGCGACGATGACACTGAAGACGAGAATGCTTGGCGTCGTCATGGCGGCCGTTTCGCTGGCCGCCGCCGCGTTGACGTTCGCCACCCCCGCGTCGGCGGCGACGCTCACGCAGGTGACCAACTTCGGCACCAACCCCACCAACCTGCAAATGCACCTGTACGTCCCGGACCGGGTGGCGACCCGACCGGCGATTCTCCTGGCCATGCACTACTGCACCGGGACGGGCCCCGCGTTCCACTCGGGCACCCAGTACGCCTCACTCGCCGACCGGTACGGCTTCATCGTGATCTACCCGTCGGCGACCCGCAGCAGCAAGTGCTGGGATGTCTACTCGCCGCAGGCGTTACGCCGTGGCGGCGGCAGCGACCCGGTCGGGCTCATGTCGATGGTCGACTACGTGCGGCAGCGCTACTCCGCCGACCCCGCGCGGATCTTCGCCACCGGCACCTCTTCCGGGGCGATGATGACCAACGTCATGCTGGGCGTCTACCCGGACGTGTTCGCGGCGGGCGCCTCGTTCGCCGGGGTGCCGTTCGCCTGCTTTGCCACCGGCGGCACCTCGGAGTGGAACAGTCAGTGCGCCAACGGGCAACTGATCCGTACCGCGCAGCAGTGGGGTGATCTGGTCCGGGAGGCGTACCCGGGCTACACCGGCCAACGGCCCCGGATGCAGATCTGGCACGGCACCAACGACGAGACGCTGCGCTACCCGAACTTCGGTGAGCAGGTCAAGCAGTGGACCAACGTGCACGGGCTGAGTCAGACCCCGACGTACACCGACACCCCGCAGTCCGGCTACACCCGCACCCGGTACGGCGGCAGCGGCCCGATGGCACCGGTCGAGGCGATCAGCATGCAGGGTGTCACGCACAACCTGCCTGTCGACGCCGCGCAGGTGATCCGCTTCTTCGGGCTGGACGGCACCGCGCCGCCGACCACGCCGCCGCCGACGACTCCACCCCCGACCACTCCACCCCCGACCACTCCGCCCCCGACCACTCCGCCCCCGACGACACCGCCCCCGACCGAGGGCGCCTGCCGGGTCGGTTACACGGTCAACGCCTGGAACAGCGGCCTCACCGCGAGCGTGGCCATCACCAACACCGGTGCCACCGCCGTGAGTGGCTGGGCGCTGACCTTCGCGCTGCCCAGCGGACAGCGCATCACCAGCGGCTGGAACGCGCAGTACGCCCCGGCGAGCGGTGCGGTGACCGCCCGCAACGTCTCCTACAACAACACCATCGCCCCGAACGCGTCGGTCGAGATCGGCTTCCAGGCCACGCACGAGGGCGGCACCGGCAAGCCCACCTCGTTCGCCCTCAACGGTGCCGCCTGTTCGGTGTCCTGATGTCCCTTCCCACCCCACCACCCTCAGAAGGAGTCACACGATGAGAAGTACGAGATGGAAGGCGGCATCCAGAGCCGCCATCGCGCTGGCCGGCGCGGGTGCCCTCGCCGCCGGCATGGCGCTGTTCTCGACGGCACCCGCGGCCGCCGGGACGACGCTCGGCGCGTCCGCCGCCGAGAAGGGTCGGTACTTCGGCACGGCGGTTGCCGGATTCAAGCTCTCCGACAGTGCGTACACCACGATTTTGAACCGTGAGTTCAACATGGTGACCGCCGAGAACGAAATGAAGATGAACGCCACCGAGCCGCAGCAGAATCAGTTCAGCTACGGGGCGGCGGACCAGATCGTCAACCACGCGCGCAGCCGTGGGATGAGCGTGCGGGGTCACACGCTGGCGTGGCACTCGCAGCAGCCCGGCTGGATGGAGAGCATGAGCGGCAGCGCGCTGCGGCAGGCGATGCTCAACCACGTCACGCAGGTGGCCACCCACTTCCGCGGTCAGGTCGTGGCGTGGGACGTGGTGAACGAGGCGTTCGCCGACGGCAGCTCCGGCGGCCGGCGCGACTCCAACCTCCAGCGCACCGGCAACGACTGGATCGAGGCGGCGTTCCGGGCGGCGCGTGCCGCGGATCCGGGCGCGAAGCTCTGCTACAACGACTACAACACCGACAACTGGACGCACGCCAAGACCCAGGGCGTCTACAACATGGTGCGTGACTTCAAGGCCCGTGGCGTGCCGATCGACTGCGTGGGCTTCCAGTCGCACTTCAACAACGAATCCCCGTACGTGAGCAACTACCGCACCACGCTGTCGAGCTTCGCGGCGCTCGGTGTGGACGTGCAGATCACCGAGTTGGACATCCAGGGCGCGTCGGCGAACACGTACCGCAGCGTCGTGGAGGACTGCCTGGCCGTGGCCCGCTGCAACGGCATCACCGTGTGGGGCATCCGCGACAGTGACTCCTGGCGAGCTTCGCAGACCCCGCTGCTGTTCAACAGCAACGGCTCGAAGAAGCCGGCGTACGACGCGGTTCTCGCCGCCCTGAACAACGGCACCACGCCCACGGACCCGCCCACGGATCCGCCCACGGATCCGCCGACCGACCCGCCGACCGACCCGCCCACGACTCCGCCTCCGGGCACGGGCGGCTGCACAGCGACGGTGTCGGTGAACCAGTGGACAGGTGGCTTCGTGGCCACTGTGAAGGTGACGGCCGGTTCGTCGGCCATCAGAGGCTGGACGGTCGGCATCGGCCTCCCGTCCGGCGCGACGGTCACCAACGCGTGGAACGCCAACCGCAGCGGTAACACCGGCACGACGAACTGGACGAACGTGGCGTACAACGGCCAGGTCGGCGCCGGACAGTCCACCGAGTACGGCTTCCAGGCCAACGGCACCGCCGGAAGCCTCAGCCCCACCTGCTCAGCAAGCTAAAGCCCGACCGGCCGGTGCGG